>DATMBG010000037.1 GCA_035559535.1 Candidatus Limnocylindrales bacterium | reverse complement strand
TTGACTTCGATGCGAGGGGCGGTCCGGAGTGGTTTAAATGTGAAGGCCAACATTATTTTTGGATTTCCTGATGAGACGCGGTGGCAGGTATGGCAGACCCTTAGGTTTTTGTTTATGATGGCTTTAATCGGTGTGCATGATGTCTCCATCTCCATGTTTTCTCCTTATCCCGGTTCAGAGTTATTTTCAGAACTGCTGGAACAGGGTAAGATTAAAACTTTTTCAGATGAATACTTTTTATCTCTTACCGCCTATACGGATATGGCTCGGGCAATATCGTGGACAGATAATATATCCTCAAAAGAACTAAATTTCTTACGTATGTTCGGCCTTCTGGGATTCTACGGAACTCAATATCTCCTACGTCCCTGGCGATTAATTCAAACTTTGCGCAACTTGATTTCCAACCGTCAAGAATCCCGGTTAGATAAAACCCTCCAAGACTACATCCGACGTTTCTTTAAAAGTCAGGTCGCAGAAGTGGAATTAGATTCCGGTAACTCTTGAAAAGGAGGATCCCCCTACCTCCATGAAACTCCTATGACACGGAACCTGTTAGGATCAAGGGAAGGGTTCCGTGTCCCCTGGTTCTGTATTTTATTATCCCCCTATTCGCCATTCACCATTCTTCGATAATCTCTGCCCCCCGGCTCCAGCATCTCCCTGTTCCTCAGCTCCTCGCCTTTATTTTCTTAGCCACCTATCCAGGGTATCTATAAATTCCCGAACCACTTTCTCCTCATAAAAGGGAGTTTGCCCAAATCCGGACTCATCTTTTCGGGTTCCAAAATAATGATCTGCACCTGGGATGGTTACATAACTTTTAGGCTCTGTCGTTTTAAGATAGACATTTTTAAGAAACTTTTGATCCTCAGGGTCTTCCAGGCTTCCATCGACAAATAGCAGGGGAGGATGTTGAGGAAACTGTAAAATAGACTCGGCTATAAAGGAAATCAGGATCGGGTAGAGGATCTCTTTGGGAATGAGATAGGGTAATTTCATATCGTGGGAAATACGAATCTGAGGCCAGTCTTTATCTGGAGCATTCTCTCCAAAAAATCGTTCAAAGGTTCGTCGTCCTGGAGCGATAGAGACGATTTTTTTTATCCGCTGGTCTTTTACACCCTCCTGGATAACGACTCCGGCTCCAAAGGAATGGCCGATCAAATAAATACGATGGGGGTCTAGATTTTTTATCGTAGTCAGCGTAGACACGGCCTGGGTTAAATCTCCAACAAAATCCAGATCCTCCGGAGATTTAATCTTAGGCGGATCGTCGGACTCCCCAAAGCCTCTAAAATCAAAGCTTAAGACTATATAGCCTTTTTCGGCTAGTTTTTGACCCATGATCACATAAAGGGCCAACTTTCTCCCGAGTTTGGTTCCTCCATGGGCAATCACAACACCCGGAAAGGGACCTTTTCCCTGGGGAATATAAAGGGATCCCTTAAGCTTCAAGTCCCCATGATTGAATTCAATTTCTTGGGAGGTATATGGGAAGGTAGGATGGAATCGGGTCAGCAGAAGATCTCGGAGAGAGAGGGTCAAGGAAATGAGAGAGAACCCTTTTATGCTTAAGTATAAGAATCCTACCCCTGCCAGGATAAGAACCCAGGGGAGAACACTCCGACAAAAAGGTTTTCTGTTTTTCATAAAAAGACTAAATAGAACCCCTTAGTAAGGAACTGAACCTTAAACAGAATTCATTTTTTTTTGTTGACACCTTGGACTTTGGCAATCATATTTCTTAGGTGTTGTTTGAAAACTTTGCCGATTAAAAGGCCATGTCCCATAAGAATTAAAAACATCAACATAGATAAGCTCTATGATTTCATCAAGATAATTTCATATCCGATCAGGAGTGCTGCAAGATAAATTCTACTCCCCAAGGTTATCCTGGAAGAGATGTTTCCGGGCAAAGGGCTTCTCTTTCAGGGATGGCTACTTAACACCGATTGAGATGGAACTACTACAAGAAGCATCTGAATGGGCAAAGACAACCGTAGAGGTGGCCGTTGGGCTGAGATTAATCGATTATAGCAACTATAACCTGCTTACCTGTTTAGTTCGGGCGTTACTTCCCAACGAGCCATACCTTCACGCAACTCAGCGGGTCAAGATCGAACAGGAAGTTGTGGATTTTGTAGCAACCCAGCTAACTACCATGCCCAGCTTTTTACGGATACCTTACCAAATTGCTTTGCAGGGGTTTAACTGGCTGGCCATATTTCGATATGGTCGCTGGTATACTCAGTTGGACGCGAACAGGCAACAAAGGTATATACTTGCCTGGTCTAACAGTCGTATCCGAATGATACGAGACTTTGTGAAGTTAATTCGGAGTTGTGTGCTGCTTTACTATTTAGATCATCCCCTGGTTACAGCTCAACTGGAGTCGGATCAGGCCAGGAGTGGACATGGCAAATAACCCAAGGCACAAGTTTACCACCCAAGTTCTGGTGATTGGATCTGGGGCAGGGGGTGCCATTACAGCGGCTACACTGGCTGAAGCCGGTTATTCTGTGCTTATTGCCGAAGAAGGTCCTGAGGTTAATCTGAGTGGTATGGCTACTCATACCCCTCGAGCCATGCAACTTCTCTATCGGAATGGTGGATTATCTCCGATCCTGGGAAATACCAACATTGCCTTTGTCGAAGGATGTTGTGTAGGGGGTAGTACGGAGATCAACAGTGCCTTCTGGCTTCATACCCCGCCGGAGGCCGTTCATCGCTGGCAAAAAATATATGGAGTTCGGGATTTGTCGGTTGAAGCATTGGAGTTACTTTTTAAAGAGATTGAAATCGAGTTAGGGATCTCTTTTCTTAACTCAGACGAGCTTCCTCCCAGCTCGGCCAGATTTAAGTATGGGGCTGAAAAACTGGGATGGCTCATTGAAGAAGTGCCACGGGCACAGACTACAAACCTGGGAGGTAGCGCCTATGCGCCGGATGCGAAGCGCTCCATGTCCCGAACCTATATTCCTCGAGCGTTGCGGGCCGGTGCCCGTTTATTATCCAACTGTCATATTACACGGCTTCATCACCGGCGAGGGCGTGTCTCTCATGTCTCTGGAGTCCTTAAGAGGCCCGCCCGAGAGAGGAATTTATGGGGCCGTCCTCAGAGGTATTATACATCCAACGTACTCATCGAAGCAGAGTTCGTTTTTGTCTGTGGCGGAGCCATTCAGACCCCTGTACTCCTGCGTTCCAGCGGCATTAAGCGAAATATCGGCAATAACCTGCGGATTCATCCCATGTTAAAGGTAGCAGCCTTATTCGATGAGCCTCTGGATAGTCATCATACGGCCCTTCCTATTTATCAGGTAAAGGAATTCTGGCCGGATATTACCTTAGGCGGGTCTGTGTTTACCCCGGGATTTCTGGCCCTGACCCTTTCAGAAAATTGGACTGAGAATCAAGAAGCTATGCGGAATTGGCGACAAATGGCCCTCTATTATGCGGCCTGTCGCGGCTCTAATCAAGGGACCGTGCGGGTATTTCCCTTCACCCATGAAGCCATCGTTCGTTATCGATTATCCCGTCAGGACCAGAGGAACCTGAGTATAGGACTGGCTCGCCTGGGTGAAGTTTTATTTGCTGGTGGCGCCCGTAAACTTTATCCGGCCCTGCAGGCACCCTCTGTACTCAATTCCCTTGCCGAGTGCCGGATGCTTCTGGAAAAACCGATACCCATATCGGCCATGAGCTTAACGACCGTACATGCCTTCAGTACCTGCCCTATGGGAGAAAATGACGCCCTCTGTGCCACAGATTCCTTCGGTAAAGTTTATGGTTTTGAGAATCTTTATATCGCAGATGCCAGCTTGATCCCGGATTCACCCGGTGTTAATCCGCAAGGCACGATTATGGCCCTTGCTTTACGTAACGTCAGACATTTCTTAGAAGAGAAGGGCAGGTTGTAGGCCAAACGTCCCCGTTTGACATCAATCGTTTAAGATTTCCTGTCTTTTTCTACCTTCACGATCTACTGCCTGTCTCTTCTTATTTGCGGTTTTAATCTATGCCTCTAACCCTAGTCACCGGAGTACCCGGTTGGCTTGGAACCCGGCTGGTTCGGGTGCTGGTTACCGGTCTTCCCGAGGTTCCATCTTTATGGGAAAATCACCCATCCCGACAGATACGGTGCCTGGTCTTACCCGGATCCGACATCTCCGAGATTCGAACCATTTCAGAACGGATAGAGATCTTCGAAGGAGATTTACGTAATTTTGAAGCGATGAAGTCCTTCTGTCAAGGAGCCGAGGGAGCTACGCTGTTTCATTGTGCAGGGGTTATTCATCCGGTCCGACGTGTGCGGGAGTTTTTTGAAGTAAATGTAGATGGGACACGTAATCTACTCCGGGCCGCAGCCGAAGCTGGCGTACGCCGGGCTGTGGTCGTATCATCTAACTCTCCCATCGGGACAAATCCCCATCGAAATCATTTTTTTACCGAAAGTTCCCCCTATAATCCTTACATGGGTTATGGCCGTTCCAAAATGCTCATGGAAGAGGTAGTACGCGAATATCAAGCCCAGAACAAATTGGAGACGGTGATTATCCGTCCCCCCTGGTTTTATGGTCCCGACCAACCCCCCCGTCAGACCCTCTTCTTTAAGATGATTAAAAAGGGTACAGTCCCCATAGTAGGAGATGGAGAAAATCGACGTTCCATGGCCTATGTGGATAATATTTGCCAGGGATTACTCCTGAGTGAACAGAGTCCGGTAGCCAACGGCCAGACTTATTGGATAGCAGATCGACGACCCTATACTCTGAATGAAATCGTGGCTACTATTGAACACTTACTGGAAACAGAATTCGGGATCCGGGTTGCCCACAGGCGACTCCACTTGCCCCATGTAGTCGGTGAGGTGGCGCAACTTTGTGATGGATTACTTCAACGTATGGGTTTCTATAACCAGAAAATCCACGTATTATCGGAGATGAATAAAAACATTGTTTGCTCCTCTCTCAAAGCCCAGAAGGAATTAGGATACGATCCAAAAATTGATTTGGAAGAGGGGATGCGAAGATCCATCCGATGGTGCCTGGAGAAGGGGATTATTATCTAAATGTCTACTATTCAAACCAGACGTTTAACCTACTTAGTGACTGGTGGTTCAGGATATCTTGGTTCTTTAATGGTTCGCAGGTTATTCAATCTGGGAGCCAGGGTGCGGGTCTTTGATCTTGTAGATGACCTGGATCGACCCCGGCAAGTTGATTTTATTCAAGGGGATATTCGAGATTATCCCTTGGTTCGTCGGGCCTGTGAAAAAGTCGAGGTTATTTTCCATGCAGTAGCCCAGGTACCCTTAGCACGGGATCGAAAACTCTTTTGGAGTGTTAATCGGAACGGTACGGAAAATTTACTCAAAGCGGCTAAAGAAGTTGGAGTCAAAAAAATCATCTACATCTCCTCCACGGCGGTATTCGGGATACCCCCCAGGAATCCCATAGATGAAACCGTAGAGCCACATCCCCACGAAGATTTCGGGCGAACCAAGCTGGAAGGAGAGAAATTATGTCGACAATACCTCGAAAAGGGTCTTGATATTACCATTATTCGCCCAAGAGCCATGGTAGGACGAGGTCGCCTGGGAATTTTTCAGATTCTTTTTGATTGGATTGCCGAAGGGCGGACGGTTTATGTACTCGGTAAGGGAGATAATCTTTATCAATTTGTCCACGTTGAAGACGTCATAGAGGCTTGTATAAAGGCATCTGAGCGGCCTGGTTTCGCCGTATATAACCTGGGTGCCGAGCGCTTCGGTACCTTGCGAGAGTCCCTGGAAGGATTGATTGCCCATGCTAAAACAGGGAGTCGGGTAAAATCCCTACCGGTTCTACCAGCCGTGACTATGATGAAATTACTCTCTGCACTACGCCTGGTCCCGCTGGCACCCTATCACTACCTTACGTATGGAAAAGAATCCTACTACGATATATCCCGTGCCAAACAGGAATTGAATTGGCAGCCCAAATGGGGCAATATCGACATGCTGATCGATTCCTATGAATGGTATCTGGCCCACCGGGAGCAAATTAAAACCTCTACCGTTGCTTCTACCCATCGATCTCCCGTTAAGGAAGGGGCTCTTCGAATCCTGAGATGGTTCTCATAAGCCTGACACCCTTCCAGGATAAAATTAACTATAACCTGTGAGGTCAAACGGGGACGTTTGACCTACTCCTACCTTGTTTACTTAGTTTTGTTTAACGTTTAAGTGGCCCTCACCCCCGGCCCCTCTCCCACGCTGTGGGAGAGGAGAGCTGGGGAGTGAAAGCAGCCCTATGAGACCAAAATTAAGTAAACAGTGTACTACTTTGATGTCAAACGGGGACGTTTGACCTACTACTTTGTAAAGTTAATTTTGGGTTATTCGCTTCCCCCCTCTCACCCCAGGTCTCTCTCCCTCCCTCACCCTCCCCCTGGACGGGGAGGGAAGGGGTGGGGGTGGAGAGAGTCAGGGGTGAGGACCGCTTAAAAATCAAACAAAACTAATTAAACCGTTAAGTCTGGTGACACCATGTTCTTCATAGGAGCTGTTTTATCAGTAGGCTAAACGTCTCGTTTGATGTGCCTGGTGGCTAATCGCCCGTTTGTTAGGACAGGGCCTTTTTCCATGAAACCCAGATGTCCGGGGCACCAGCAGGATAAGCGCGTCCCGCCTGTCATTTTACAACCCTTCAGGAAGATCAAGATCCGGCAAGAAAAATTCCTGAAGCTTCGAATATCGTCATGGCTATGCGGGAAACCCAGGTCTTAGAAGAGAAGATACATTAATAAAAATACTTTGGGGGGTAGAAAAGTAGGTTAAATGTCTCGTTTGATGGTTGGTATAAGACGGAAAAGAGAGCGAGGCGACAATACCGACTCATTCCATAAATCCATAAAAAGGTAAGGTACCGACTCTCAGGCTTACGGAATACTTTTAGAGATCTCGGCCTGTTTACGATAGATGAGGATTAGATTACGAATATAAATGAAGGTTCCTAGAGATTGGCCCAAGATAAACACAGGATCTTTTCGATGAATTGCATAAAGGAGTAAAGTTAAACTTCCTGCCAGACTGTAGTACCAAAATTGAATAGGTACTACACTTTCCTTTCTTTTTTCAGAGACAATCCATTGGACAATAAACCGCATGGAAAACATTAATTGTCCGAATAAACCGAAAATTAACCAACCATTCATTTTAGAAGAGAAGGAGGAGGAATGGGAAAAGGTCTTACCCACTCTCCCATTTTCTCCTCCATCACTTTACCTTAGTTCCTATCTCAACTTCTCGATCCAAGGAAAGGAGGACAGCCTTTTTATCTTTTACAGCAGCCAGAATCATACCCTGGGATTCGATTCCCATAAGTCTGGCGGGTTTTAGGTTAGCAACCAATATAACTTTACGTCCGATGAGTTCTTCAGGAGTATAGCTTTCTGCAATACCTGCCACGACCGTTCGTTTTTCTGTACCCAGGTCGACCTGGAGCTTGATTAAACGAGAAGATCCTTTAACTTTCTCGGCAGCCAGGATCTCAGCCACCCGAAGATCGATCCTGGCAAACTCTTCAAGGGTAATCAGATTTTGTTCATTACCTGTTATTTGTCCTGAACTGAGTTCAGAGGTCTGTTGTACAGGATCTTTTTTTGTTTCGTCGAGCGTTAAAGTGTCTTTTTGAGAGGCCTCTTTAGCGGTTCTTCCCGAGATTTCCAGGTCTGCACCCTTAGAATGGATGCGTGGGAAGAGATGCTCCCCCTTATGAATTTGGATCCCACTGGGGAATCCACCCCAAACCTTCAGGGAGGCAAAGTCCTCTGGGCCTGGTTTATCCGGTAATCCCAGTTGGGTCCACATTTTTTCGGAGGTTTCCGGCATAAACGGAGCGATCAACAGGGCAATCCCCCTCAAAGCTTCTGCCAGACTATAGAGTACGGTCGAAAGTCTATCCTGTTTGGCTTTATCTTTGACTAACATCCAGGGGGCGGTATCTACAATGTAGCGATTCACTTCGTTGATGTAATCCCAGATATCTTTGAGTACCTGGTGGAAGGCCAGTTCGTTCATGGATTGATCCATTTTGATCAAAGTTTCAGCACGCTGAGCTGCCAATCGGTTTTCTCGCTCTGTAGATCCAACAGGCTCCGGTACAATTCCATTTTGATACTTCTCAATAACCGTCAGGCAACGACTAAAGAGATTCCCCAGATCATTGGCCAGATCACTATCGATTCTCTGAATCAAGGCTTGCCTGGAGAAATCCCCATCTAAACCGAACGAAACTTCCCGAAGAAGGAAATAGCGGAAAGGATCTACCCCAAACTCATCGATTATTTGATTCGGATCCACCACATTTCCCAGAGACTTGGACATTTTTTGACCTTCCACTTGCCACCAACCGTGTGCAAAAACCTTTTTCGGTAAAGGCAATCCGGCAGACATCAGGAAGGTAGGCCAGTAAACCGTATGAAACCGAAGGATATCTTTCCCAACCACATGAATATCGGCAGGCCAGTATTTCTCAAATTTTTGGGGATCCTCGGCATAACCCACGGCCGTCAGGTAATTGGTCAGGGCATCAAACCAAACATACATAATATGCCGGGGATTAATCGGTATCTTAATTCCCCAATCAAAGGAAGTCCGGCTGATACTTAAATCCCGCAGTCCTCCTTTAATAAAACTGATAATCTCATTTCGCCGGGTCTCGGGTTGAATAAAATCCGGATGCTCTTCTATATACTTGAGTAACGGCTCCTGGTATCTGGACATCCTGAAGAAGTAACTCTCTTCTTTCAGTTTTTCTACAGGACGTCCACAATTAGGACATCGTCCATTTACCAGTTGGAGTTCCGTTAAGAATTGCTCACAGGTCGTACAGTACCAGTCTTCATACTCCCCCAGGTAAATATCGCCGTGATCATAAACCGCCTGGAAGAGTTTCTGGGCCGCAGCAATATGGCGAGGTTCTGTGGTTCGGATAAAATCCGAGTAGGAAATTCTCAGCCGCTTCCACAGGTCTTTGAACCGCTGCATGGTACGATCCGCCAGTTGAATGGGGGTCTCGTTATTTTTCTTCGCCGTACGCTCTACCTTTTGCCCATGCTCATCGGTACCTGTTAAAAAAAATACATCATATCCGGTCAACCTCTTGTATCTGGCCAGTGTATCACAGGCAATGGTCGTATACGCATGACCAATATGAGGCACATCATTAACGTAATATATGGGGGTTGTAATATAAAATTTTTTTAAGTCAGCCATTTTTAAGTTACAAAATAGGGTTATAATTATTTAGCTACAAAGGTTCTTTAAAAGATATGAAGAACAAAGATCTGATACCTTGTAAAGTTAACTCTAACTAACCGCTCGGCCCTCACCCCCGACCCCCATCCGCGCCAGGATAATACGCCAGGGGCTAGACCCAGGTCGCCCCGCTGGGGCTAACCTTCTTATCCTGGCCCGCATCCCCCCGACCCCTCCCCCGAAGCTTCGGGAAAGAGGCCGAGGTAAAGGCCGAGAATTACATAGAATTAACTTTATAACGTATCAGAAACGAAGAAATTACTCCACATCTCTGGGTTTACTTTCTTTATCCTTTTGGAGCTAAATAATCACATTTAAGTTTCCATGATCTTTAAGAACAGGTCTTCCAAGGCCAATTGGAGATTTGCGTTATGTTGCAAGTTAACTTTTGTTTGATAGATATCCTGACAAATCTTCAAAATCTTCTGAGAAGATATGCGGGTTTTATATCTTTCTAAGAATGAAATCAGATCCTGATTTACCAGGAAGCCGGGATTTCCCTGCTCAGATAACAGGAGCAGATCCCTATAAAAAACCAATAAAAAGTCTAAAAGCTCTTCGGTTTGATCCCGATCCCGTGTAAACTCTTCGATTTTGCCCAGTAAAACTTTTATCCCGGAATCGGGCAAAGACAAAACCTGTGTCCTGTTAGGCTGCAGATCGGTCCTCAAACCCCCATCGGGGATCATCAAATCCATAAGCTCCAGGATCTGTTCCCGAAGGGAAAGGATCCTGTCTATGTCCATATTTAAAGCCCTTCCAGGTCTTCCTTCAGATAAAGCAGCCAATAAGTGAGCTTTTGGACCGGTTGCAACTCCTTTCTCTACCAAAAACTGCTCCGTATGCTGGAGGCCTAAGGGACTAAACCGTATCGATTGACATCGAGAAACAATAGTCGGCAACAGAGCACTGGGGCTTGAACTTATCAGGATAAACACCGTATCAGGAGGGGGCTCTTCTAAAGTTTTTAATAAAGCATTGGCAGCCTCCAGGTTTAACTTTTCTGCGTTATTAAGGATGCTAACTTTTTTTCTTCCCTCAAAAGGTTTATAACCGACCTGTTTTTGTAACTCTCGAATCTGATCGATTTTAATAAACTGGCCTTCGGCTTCGATTATTTCTACATCCGGGTGGCATCCTTTATGAATCTTATAACAAGACTTACAGGTCTCACAGGCATCATCGGATGCGACCAGGCAATTCAAAGCTTTAGCCAGAGTCAGGGCTGTGAGTTTTTTTCCAATCCCTTCGGGTCCTGTGAAGAGATAAGCATGGGGTACCCGGTTTCTAGCCAGAGCCTTTCTGATTAAATGGACGGCCTCTTCCTGGCCTATGATGGTTGAAAAGGACATTTATTCCTTACCCTTCACTCTTATCAGTCCTTCTTGCAAGGACAATCCGCTTGATTTCTTCATGGATGGTCTGTATATCTTGGGTCCCATCGATTAAATAAATCCGATCCGGCTCACCAGCAGCTAACTTCCGATACCCTTCTCGAACCCGGTGGTGAAAGGAAAGACTTTCTTCTTCAAATCGCCCTTCTCGATTTTGTAAATTTAGTTTCAAATTTCTGCTTTTAGCCCGTTCCAGGCCGAGTTCTACAGGTACATCCAGCAAGATGGTAAGATCAGGATAAAGTCCTGAGGTTGCCAGCCCATTGACCATCTCAACAGCCTTTCGGTCAAGTCCCCTTCCGGCCCATTGGTAAGCGAGGGTAGCATCGGTATACCGATCACAGACCACCATCACACCCTTTTCTAAACTCGGACGAATAAGCTGCTCAACATGCTGGGCTCGACTTGCACCGTAGAGTAAAAGCTCTGTAAGTCCTGTCATGTGATGATTTTCAGTATTTAATAAAACTTTTCTGATTTGATCTCCAATGGGGGTACCACCCGGCTCACGGGTATATAAAACCGGAATATCCTTAGATTTTAGATACTCAACCAGGAGAGTAGCCTGGGTTGTTTTACCACTGCCTTCAATCCCTTCAAAGGTTATAAATAACCCACGTGCCATAGGAGAAAATATGTGGTTTTTCGGCTTCACGACTTAGCACACATTTTATTAATTAAACTCGCCTGATAAGCAGCACCAAATCCGTTATCGATATTAACCACTGATATGCCTGGTGCACAGCTATTAAGCATGGTCAGCAAAGCTGACAGCCCATGGAAACTGGCTCCATATCCCACACTGGTGGGAACTGCAATGATCGGCTTATCGACTAAACCCCCCACAACACTGGGAAGAGCTCCTTCCATCCCGGCCACAACGATAATGACATTGGCTTCTACAATTCGTTTAAGATTATCCAGCAGACGATGTAAACCGGCTACCCCCACATCGTAAATCCTTTCCACCCGGTTTCCGAGCGTTTCGGCTACTACAGCGGCTTCTTCTGCGACCGGAAGGTCTGCCGTTCCCGCACTTATAAGGGCGATACATCCTACCTGAGGATTCGTCGGTTTAGGGCAGACAACAACCACTCTGGCCATAGAGTGGTACTCTACCGTTCCGATAACCTGTTTGATTCCCTGATAGACCTCCTCGGAAGCTCGAGTCGCCAGGATATTGGATTCTCCAGTCTTGATCAGTCTTTCTACAATCTTGACGACCTGTTCGACCGTTTTTCCCTGACAGAAGACAACCTCGGGAGTCCCCTTACGGAGATGTCGATGGTGGTCAACCTTAGCAAAACCGAGATCTTCATAAGGGAGGCTTTTTAACCTCTCCAAAGCTCTATCAATACTTAAAGAACCCTCCCGGACTCCTTCAAGTAGCGCTCTTAACTTTTCGATATCCATATTAGTTGACCATTTCTAATTTCAACAGGACCTCATTCATACTTCCGGTCCGATATCCTTGAAGATCTAAAGTAACATACGCATAACCTAACTCTTTAAATTTAGCCACGATCTTATCGCCGATATCAGTTGTAACCACTCGAACCATATCTTCTTTGGTTAATTCAATACGTGCAATTTTATCATGATGACGAACCCGTAATTGCTTAAACTTAAACTGCCGCAAAAAGTTTTCGGCAGCCTCCACCCTCTGTAACTTTTCAACTGTAATCTGGTCCCCGTAAGGAAATCGAGAGGATAAACAGGCAAATGAAGGCTTATCCCAGGTTGGAAGACCCAATTCTCTGGAAAGATATCGGATTTCTTCCTTGGTAAGTCCGGCCTCCTTTAAAGGGCTTCTTACACCATGTTCCGCTGTCGCCTTCATGCCCGGACGATAATCCTGGATATCATCGTAATTGGTTCCATCCACAACATAGGGGATATTTTCCCGACGGGCTATCTCGGTCAGTATATCATATAACTCGGTTTTGCAATAATAGCAACGATTGGGCGGGTTGTTACTAAATCCGGGAACATTGATCTCCTTAGACTCAACAATAAGATGCCTCACCCCTAAAGAAGAGGCTAATTGCTTGGCTTCTTCTAATTCTGCAAGGGGATAAGTAACAGAACGCGCCGTAACCGCGAGAACCTTCTCTCCTAAGACATCATGTGCAACTTTAAGTACAAAAGTACTATCCACCCCGGCCGAGAAAGCAACCAAAACCCCCTCCATGTCTTTTAAAATTTGTTTCAGACGCTGATACTTCTCTTCGGTTTTTACCATTTTAGCTTCTCCTATCATAGAACTTTCTTAACTTGGGTTAAGATTACAATTACGTAAAAGTAAGTATACATCCAAAGAGGTACTCGGGTCAAGTTGAAAGGAAATAGATTTTGTAGAGGTAATCTTGTGTAAGTGCTTCATTTAAAGGTAGTTATGTAGAGTAATCTTTATAAAATTTAAATTGACAACCTTATCTATTTATATATAAAATAAAAGCATGTTCGGTTTTAAAAAAGCCCCCATTATCGAAATAGAATTGCAAAATGTAACCAAATCTTTTGAAGGTAGAGAGATTCTAAAAGATATCAGTTTCCAGGTCCAGCACGGTAAGAGTCTTGCGATTGTCGGACCTCCCCATAGTGGAAAGGAGCTTTTATTGAACTTAATTAATGGGGCTTCCCTTCCAGACTCGGGAAGAGTCCGGGTCCTGGGAATAGATACCCGGGATCTTAAAGATGATGCAGACTGGCATAAGTTTCTGGAGAATTTTGGTCTGGTCTCCCAACGTTCCTTACTCTTCAATAATCTGACCGTAGGCGTGAATATCGCCTTGCCTCTAAAGTTAAGGATAGACCGACTTTTCAGCGAGGAGGAAATCGCCAGGAGGGTCGGAGATTTGATGAGAAAAGTCAGATTGTCTTCTGAATATGCAATCAAGTTTCCTTCCGATTTGGAACAGGAAGCAAGAAAACGGGTAGAGGTGGCCCGGGCCCTGGCCTATGAACCTAAAATCCTTTTGTATGAAGAGCCAACCCTGGGTTTAGATGCAAGAGCTGCGAGAAACATAGGAAAATTGATAAGGAAAATAAACAAAAAGATGGCCCTCACTGCTTTTATCGTAACTCTGGATGAGGAGTTCGCAAGGCAGGTGGCCGATGAGATTTTATTTTTAGATGCCCAAACGGGTACACTTTATACTCCTAAATAAGGAGGAGTAACCTGTTGGAATAGATCGCTTGCCACCAAAGCTAAGAAAGGACCTGTTTGCTCCTGCCTACCGCGGGCTACGGAGCTTCTAAGGTTAAAACCCGATTTAACCTTGTCAGGATAAATAGAGCGGTTATAAATTACGGGAGACTGGTAAGCTAGGAATCTTGGAGTAAGAAGCAGGTAATCTTTATAATAGATAGAATAGATTAAATAACCATAAAGGAGGAATCACCAGTGAATAAAGTTCTCAAATTGATGGCCTATTTAATAGCCGGAGTTTTAGTTTTAGAACCCATAAGTTTTGGTGCCGAGGGAAAACCAACCTCTCAAGAGCTTCTCAACCCTGGTAAAGATCATTGGTTACATTATCATGGTAATTATGCTGCCTGGCGTTATAGTGAACTGGATCAAATCAATAAAGCTAACATTAAGGATCTGGTTCCTGTTTGTGCCTTTCAACCCGGAGGAAATGCCATCGATGAAGGTTTAGAAGCAACACCCATTGTCTATGAAGGGATTCTTTATCTCTCCACCTCCTGGAATCGGGTCTACGCTTTGGATGCTTCCACCTGTAAGGTCATCTGGAGTTATTTCTACAAATATCCCAAGGAAATCAACACCTTCTTTATTCCTTACAATCGGGGTGTAGCCATTGGAGACGGCAAAATTTTTATGGGTACCATTGATGGTTATCTGGTTGCGCTGAGTATGGAGGATGGTAAAGAAGTATGGAAGACTCAGGTTGATGACTGGACCAAAAACGGGAATAACATTACCGGAGCCCCTCTGGTTGTAAAGGACAAGGTAATCGTGGGGACCACCGGGGGAGAGCTGCCGATTCGGGGATTTATTGCAGCTTACTATCTCAAAGATGGAAAAGAGGCCTGGCGGTTCTACACCATCCCCGATAAAAGCAAGAACGAACCCGGCAGTGAGACCTGGGGAGGTGACTCCTGGAAGACGGGTGGTGGAGGGGGCTGGATGACAGGGTCTTATGATCCTGAATTGAATCTGGTTTATTGGGGAACCGCAAACCCGGCCCCGGATTATGACTGGGGGGAAGCCCGACCCGGGGATAACCTCTACACAAGTAGTATTCTGGCCCTGGACCCCGATACCGGGAAATTGAAGTGGTATTTCCAGGAAAATCCCCACGATCCCTTAGATTTCGATAGCACCTGGGAAAGTGTTTTGATTGATACAAAAGATGGAAGAAAACTTTTGGTCCATCCCAATAAGGGAGGCTGGGTGAATGTTTTAGATCGAACTAATGGAAAGTATATCAGTGGCTTTGCAATGATCGACAACCTGGACTGGTTTAGTGGTGTAGATAAGAATGGAAGACTCCTGAACGTCCGGGCTCCGAAACTCGGAGAGAAATTCTTTAACTGTCCCTCTACGGGAGGAGGTAGATCCTGGAACGCCGGGGCCTATAATCCCAAGACGGGAATCTGGTTTACCAACGGAATTGAGTGGTGTCAGGAAACTACCGTTCGTAAAGAAAGCCCTATCACAGTACCCCAGGCCCAAACCTTTTTTAGTGCAGACCTGATTGCCAGACCTGCAGTAAAGGGTGAAACAGGTGGACATATAGACGCCTGGGATCCTCTAACCGGTAAAAACAAGTGGCGTGTGAAAGAGAAATATCCTACCCTCAGCAGCTTCCTGGCTACTGCTGGAGGCCTCATTTTCTATGGGGATGCAGAAGGGAACGCTAAAGCACTGGATCAGGACACCGGAGAGACCTTATGGAGCTTCAACGCCGGTTCGGGACATCGCGGAGGACCTGTTACCTATACCGTTAAAGGAATCCAGTATGTGGCCATCCCCTCGGGATGGGGTTCTAAAGTGGTCGGCCTCTATCCACAACTCTGGCCGGAGACCGAAAACTGGAAAAACAGTGCAACCTTATTTATCTATGGTTTAAAAAGATAATTTAACGTCTAACCCGGGTAGTCCTCAAAAGGGGGTGGAGTTCTATACTCTATTCCCTCTTCTTTTTTAAACGGCAAAGAGGGGTTTTGCAGTTAACATCCTTTCTGTTTTGAAATGTCCGCCAGGGAAACCCCTCCCTGTACCCCCTGCGCCCTTCAACCTGCTCCGGACGAACGGGGTGTAATTAACATGACTTCACGTAATACCAGTTTCAAACTGAAATATGCCCTAAACGATCTTGTTCCTCTCCTTTTCTTCCTTCAACAAGCTTAGAGGGAACAGGAAAGTTAAGGGTCAGTTTCAACCAAAAATTGGTATAAGAAACAGGATAAGAAGGGCAACTCAGAGAAGTTACCCTATGGCCTTTATAAGGAATAAACGAAAGTTAAATTATGCAATACCCTGATATCAGGCAAAAACTCCCTTCTATAGGGAGTGTCCTTTTAGGATGCTTTTTGTCCTGGGCCTTGTTCCCTTCGCTCTTAAGTGCCATAGAAACTTCCTCCTTTAAAGAACTCCTGCTGCCTCATCCTCCGGTCATTCAAGTTGTAGAAAAAGCTCAACCGGCTCAACCTCAGCTACCTGCCTCTCAATCTGAAACTCTCCCTAAAGAAACCCGCCAGAAACGAACCTTTTATCTCTGTGCGAGTCCCAATAGTTTACCTTATTCCAGCCGGGATCTGGACATGCCGGGTTATGAACTGGAGATTGGAAAGGAGGTAGGGAAAATTCTGGGGATCAATATAAGAGTCGAATATCTTCGGGCTTATCGTCCTCGAGATTACGCAGAATGTGACTTCTTGATGGGCGTTATTCAACCTGAAGATGAGGAAGAAAACTCTCGGGGACGTTTCTTTACAAGCAAGCCTTACTATGGCACCGGCAATGTATTGGTGATTCCTAAAGAAGCTCAAGGGATAAAAAGTATCGATGACCTCGATAAAAATTTGAAGATAGGCATTGAACCCGGTTCGTGGGCCCATTATATCCTTACCCATAAAAAGGGTTTTACCGTAACCCCTTATGTGACCCAAGAAGATATTATAGAGGCTATGGCCAACAAGGAAATTCAAGCGGCAGTCGTCACAGCCGCTGCAGTCGGCTGGTATCTTAAACAACATCCCGATGCGCCTATTAAAGTTCCCGAAGGCTATGTTCCAGAACCAGAACTTCGATGGAATGTCGTGATGGGTGTGAATAAGACTAACAAAGATCTGGAAGAAGCTATCAACGCAGCCCTGACCCTTTTAACCCAAAACGGAACGATTCAGTCTATTATGGCCAAATATGGGGTTCCCTATTATCCTCCTTTCCCTCCAACAAAGTAAAAAATACAGGGAACTGCAAAAGAAATTTTATCGGAACTTTCGCAAGTCCAATTTGTCAAAACTGTGGTGAATCTTACCATTTAAAAAGCAAACCTTAGAAAGGTTTGCCTTCACAGGTAAGTACCACCCTAACATAACATACATCGTAACATCCATTTAATTCGAAAAATTCTGATAGATAGGGAATTTCCAGATTTGATTTGCAATTTTAAGGTTATCGTTCCTTATCTTATATAAAAGAGAAAGAAAATCCTATGAAACGAATGTCTTTTATTCTCCTGGGGATTTCTTTTTTCATTTGGGGATTTTTATCGTTACTTTTGGCCGATGAGGAACATCCTCATTCTACCCCCCCTCAACAGGGATCACCACTTCAGCCGCAACAACCAACCTCTTCCCACCAAGAACATCAAGGTGAAGTCGGGCATCTGCAGGAAATACCCACCGAGCCACAACCTATGACTTCCTCCCGGGAACTTCACGAAGGGCATCCCCATAAGACTGAAGAACAGGCCCACAGCTCAACCCGGGGTCTTACAAATCTTCAGGTCCGGGGTAAAGAGTTGGTGGATCAGTTACATTGTGCCGGATGCCATCTCGTAGAGGCAAGGCATGGGCATACCGGTCATATCCATAACTTTCCTGAGCTTTATTTTGAAGGTGATAAGGTCCAGGCCTCCTGGTTATTTTCCTTTCTCAAGCAACCCTATCCTTTGCGTCCGGGTATTCAACAAAGAATGCCGGACTTCAGGCTTTCAGATGAGGAAGCCCTGGCAATTACCGAGTATCTTATGACGCTTAAAGATCCCAAGGCTTCTCCACTTCCTAAAGAACTTAAGTTTAACGGTTATCCAACGGAGGAGAGTATAGAAGCCGGAGCACGTTTAGCCGGCCCGGAGTATCTAGCCTGTTTCAAATGCCACCCGCAGGGTGATAAAAAGCCGGAAGGCCGCCCCGAGGAATGGGCGCCTGACCTCTCCCTAGCCCGGCAACGTCTCAACCCAGATTGGGTTGTTCGCTGGCTTTTGGATCCTCAAAAGATTCAACCCGGTACTAAAATGCCGACCTATTTCCCGGAGGAAAAGTCCGGACCGGAAAATATCCTGGAGGGGAATAGATGGAAACAAATTGCAGCCCTTAGGGATTATATTTTCAGTTTAGGGCCTGAAGCCACCGATGGCTATAGTCTGGCAAAAGCCCGGTTCCCTAAAGCGACGGCAGAGAAAGGTCGGATGCTTATAGGTAATTTAAATTGCACCGGATGCCATAGGATCGGAGGATTTCCACCGGATATAGTACCCAATGGACCTCCCCTTTTAGGAATCAGAGAATTTGTTCCCGATGAAAGCTGGTTAACCCACTACCTGCTGAATCCTACGGCTATCCAGACTTATCCAACCGGATACAAACCCCATCCAGGTGCCCGACATCCAGGGTTTCGCCTCTCTAACGAAGAAGCTACGGCTATCACAGCCTACCTGATGACTCTGGATTCTCAAGAGACCTCAAAACAGGAACCCGGCACGCACAGTAGTCATAAAGAATCTGGCGGACAGCATGGGCATGGAGATCACGAACACTAAAAGTGAACCCTGTTTCTGCTTGTGATCCTAAATTTACCTTGACAAAAAAATGAGGGGAATTAAATAATCATCTATACTGATCTTAAGTCAACCATCCCTTAAAAAGAATAGCTTCTCATTTCTGGAAGGTATGACCGAGATATTAAACAAGTTCAAAACGGGGCTGATGTCCTTACTGGATGCCAAGGGTCAAGCTCAATGGTCACGGGATATAGCGTCAATTACCCTGGAAAACCCCTCACAGTTTATCCGTATGTTTGCTCTGGCTTCCCGGCGTTATCCAAAATCTCGCCTTACCTTGACGGAGGCAAATCGGTTTATTATTCCCGATCACTGGCGTATTCTGGATCTAGTTCGTGTGGTATTATTGCTTTATGCAGAACAGGTATTGGATAAAGAATTTATATCTTTACTACAGAAACTCCTCATAACTGCCGATGCTGAAGAACGTTGGGCTGTAAATTACAGTTTACCTTACTTAAAAGGCTCTGATGCCCTCCACGACATTGCCACCGAATCCCTTCGTACCAATATAAAACCCGTATTCGAGTCCCTGGCCCATTTTAATCCTTATACACGAACCGGTCTTCGGGAGCCTGCCTTTAATCAAATGGTTCTCAAGGCGTTATTCATCGAAAGTCCCTTATGGCCCATTCAGGGTTTAGATGAAAGGGCCAATCCTCGCCTGGCCCAAATGCTTATCGATTATATGCGGGAACGAATTGCAGCCAAACGGGTAGTCCATTATGAATTATTTAGGGCAATAGGGGGTCATCTAGAAGAATCCCATTGGAAAACTATTTACGACTACTTTTTGATAACCCACGGCCATACCCGAGATGCCATCCACCTACTTCTACGCCGCAATGCCCGTTTACCTTCTTATTCAGAATATTTAGATCAATTAAACAGGATTGCCCCCATGACGCCGGGTGCAACCTGGGAAACATTAAAGGAGCTCTATTATGGCACATGAACTTAAATTCATTGATCCTCATATTCATTGTACCTCCAGGACTACCGATGACTATGTCCGGATGGCTCAAGCCGGTGTTGTTGCGGTGATAGAACCTGCATTTTGGCTCGGTCAGCCTCGAACGAACGTAGGTACTTTTATCGATTATTTCTCCAGTTTGATCGGCTGGGAAAGATTTCGTGCATCCCAATACGGCATTCAGCATTACTGTGCCATCGGGCTCAATGCCAAAGAAGCTAATAATGAACGCCTGGCCGAGGAAGTACTGGAAATCATACCCGGTTTTGCCTGCAAGGAGCGGGTCATTGCAATAGGTGAAATTGGCTTTGATGATCAAACTCCCATGGAAGAGAAATACTATCGAGCCCAATTGGAGTTAGCCAGAGAATTGGATTTACCCGTCATGGTCCATACCCCCCATCGGGATAAAAAACAAGGTACCCTGCGAAGTATGGAAATAGCCCTGGAACATGGTCTTGATCCCAGGAAAGTGGTGATCGATCATAATAACGAAGAAACCGTTGAGGAGGTTCTCGAACGGGGGTTTTGGGCGGCATTTACCATCTATCCTAAAACCAAAATGGGTAAAGCCCGAATGGTGGAAATTGCTCGTAAATACGGCAGTGAGCGTATTATTGTGGATTCCAGTGCAGATTGGGGATATTCAGATCCTTTATCGGTACCTAAAGTCGCCCGCCTCATGCTGGAGAGTGGGATTGAACCCAAAGATGTACATAAAATTTGCTATGCCAATGCCCTGGAAGCGTATGGTCAAAGTGGACAGATCAAAGAATCCGACTGGTTAGTACCTCAAAACATTGACCAGCAGACTTTATTTGCAGGAAATTCTGTTCTTCGAGGACAGACAGGCCAGACAGAACCTTCCACAGAAGACTAATTCAGGAACCCTATACGGAATATGAGAGTGCGGAATATAATAGAAGGATTATCGGCTGATAACCCTTACTTTCCTCTTCTTATATTCCTATGCTTCCAGATTCCTGCACATGCATCAAAGAACCTGCCGACTCGGCTATGCCCTGAATGCTTTTCCCTATGAAACTCTAGATGGAATGTGGGATGTCCTCAAAAATAAAGTTCCGGAAATTAAGAAAAGGGTTTTCGGAGACGATAAATTTTATATCGAATTGAGGTTATCCCAGAAAATCGTAGACGAACTGGCCGGTAGTGACCGAATTTTAAAGGAACTTCGAGATTTTCTCTTCCAACACAATCTGGCTTTAATTACCCTCAACGCCTTTGTTCCTTTAACTTTTCATGAAGGTTACGTCAAGGAAAGGGTTTACCTGCCCAACTGGCATGAGGGGGAAGAACGGGTCACCTTTACCAAGGCATGTATCGACATTTTAGCCTTTCTGGCTCCGGAAGATGAAACCTTTGTTTCTCTTAGTGTTCCCGGGGGTATTCTCAAAACCTATCTCACAGAAACCAACAAAGATCAGATCCATTCCCAAATAGCCGTCAATATGACCCGGTGTGTTTTACACGCGTATGAAACAGAGCGTAAAACTGGAAAACGATGTGCAATCGGAATGGAACCGGAACCGGGCCTGACCTATGAACGCATACCGGAAGTCAGGGAGTTTTTCACAAACTACGTGGATCGGGTTGGAGCTGAATTTCTGGCCGGACAAAGATCGAACCAGGAACCTGATTTCTCCAAGGATTCCAAACGTCTCGAAGAAGCTAAGAATGTGATCCACCAATTCCTGGGAGTTACCTTCGATACCTGCCATCAACTGGTGCAATATGAGGATTTAATCCAATCTGTTCAGTTTCTTCAACAATCCAGGATTAAAATTTTTAAGGTACAAGTCTCCAATGCCATTCAAGTTGATAACCCCTTAAAGAAGGTCGAAGACATGGAGGTCATTGAAAAATACTTTATGAACTCCAGGTTTTTGCATCAGGTGGTAGGTATTAATGCAGAAAGGAAACCGGTTATTTTTTCTCTGGATTTGCCTTATCTTTTTACTCCAGAGGGAAAGAATGAACTCGCTCGACGAGGGGTCACACAACTGAGAACCCACTATCATGTACCCGTATTTGAAAACCCTCAGGCCGGTATTCAGACCACTATTCAAGAACTTAAAAACTTTCTAAGGGAGTTTATTTTTCTCCCAGACCCTGGGGATAACCCTTCCTCCAAAATCCTTGGGGAAGAAGTTCCCCTCATTATCGAAACCTATACGTGGGTCGAGCAGATCGCCCATAAAGCAGGTACAGGCACTGGCGATCTTAGTACAAATATAGCAAACGAATTAGAGTATGTTCGGAGGGTTCTGGAAGAAAAGGGTTTCCGTTGCAGAAGCTAGTCTGAGAGGTTCTTGAAAAATCTTTTTGATGTCCTGGGCACCTTCCTGGTATTTTCTCGTTTTTTAACTACAGAGGATACCAGGGTTTTGGAAACTTTATGTTAAAGACTGTGAAACCTTATCTTCAACTCATGCGGATCCCCAATGTTTTCACTGCTATGGCGGATATCTTTGCCGGATACTTCGCAGCGACACAGTTCCATCCAGGACAGATCAAATACCTGATCTTTCTCCTTCTTTCAAGCTCTTTTCTTTATACGGCAGGAATTGTCTTCAATGACTGTTTCGATTACGAAGTAGACTTGAAAGAGCGTCCCCAACGCCCTCTTCCTTCTGGACAAATCAGCCTTCGTACGGCTGTGGTTATAGGTATTGGCTCCATCCTCCTGGGGATTCTTTCTGCAGGATTTGTAGGAATCCAAAGTTTTGTTTTTGCAGTGCTTCTGACGGGTGCTATTCTCTCCTATGATGGGATTACCAAAAACATTCCGATTTTAGGCTCTCTTAATATGGGTAGCTGTCGTTTTCTAAATGTTTTATTAGGAATGAGTATAATTCCCGGGCAAATTTCCTCTAAAATTACCATTGCTTTCCTGGTTATGCTCTATGTCATCTCCATAACGACGCTCAGCAAGGGAGAGGTAATAGGGGGAGAGCAGCGAGGGCAACAACTGGCTACCATAGGGGTTATACTGGTTATCCTGGGTTGCTTTTACATATGGTTAAAAGGGATTCTGACCGGTTTTACGCCTCTTATCTTCTTAATCCTCTTTACTGTCGTAACCCTTCGACCGTTAGTAGGGGTTCTGCTGGAAGCAACCCCTGACAACATTAAAACGGCCGTTAAAACCCTCGTCCTCTCTATTATTCTACTCGACGCCTACTTTACAGCCGGATTTGCCGGCTTCCTCCTGGGTTTACTGGTTCTAGCTCTGTGGATTCCTGCCGTGCAGATTGCCAGGTTTTTATATGTAACGTAAAAGTCCGGAGTCTAAGGTCATTTTATCCCTATGACCTCAGATTTTGGATTTTACCCTTTAACCCTAAGATGCATAAGACCGTCGTAATGAATGTTGTCGGATTAACTTCCGAGCTGCTAGGACCTCACACTCCCTGCCTGAGTACCTGGGCACAGCGAGGAAAGATAGCAACCATAGGAGCTGTTACCCCTGCCGTAACGTGTACGGCCCAGGCCACCTATCTAACCGGAAAGTATCCCGATAAACACGGCATTGTCGGAAACGGCTGGTATTTTCGCGATGAATGTGAAATCAAGTTTTGGCGCCAATCCAACAAACTGGTTCAGGCACCGAAGGTTTGGGAGATAGCTCGTACCCTCGATCCCACCTTTACCTGTGCTAATCTTTTCTGGTGGTATAACATGTATTCCTCGGTAGATTACGCCGTGACTCCCCGACCTATCTATCTGGCAGACGGACGGAAGATCCCGGATATCTATACACGTCCCGCTGAACTAAGGATCGAGCTACAAAATCAATTAGGTACCTTTCCTTTATTTGACTTTTGGGGTCCCCAGACTTCCATTCGCTCCAGCCGGTGGATTGCCGAATCGGCTAAACGGATCGATCAAAAATATCATCCAACCCTGACCTTGATCTACCTGCCGCACCTCGACTACAACCTGCAACGCCTTGGTCCTCACCATCCATCCATTCACAAGGATCTTCAGGAAATTGATGCAGTTTGTGGGGATTTAATCGAGTACTATGAGGCCCATGAAGCTCAGATTATTGTACTTTCGGAATACGGCATTACAGATGTTTCCAGGGCCATTTCACTTAATCGAATCTTCCGGGAGAGGGGTTTGATCGCCATCCGTGAGGAGCGGGGATTAGAACTTTTAGATGCCGGAGCGAGCACCGCCTTTGCCGTCGCTGATCATCAAATTGCCCATATTTATATCAACGATCCATCTAAAACCCAACAGGTACGAAAGATTCTAGAAGAAACTGAAGGGATCGAGCAGATTCTTGATGAAGCCGGAAAAGTAAAGTACCATCTGACCCATCCCAGAGCCGGAGATCTCATCGCTATCTCCCAATCAGATGCCTGGTTTACCTATTATTACTGGCTCGATGATGGACGGGCACCCGATTTTGCCAGAACCGTGGATATTCACCGTAAACCCGGTTATGACCCTGTAGAGTTATTTACCGACCCTGCCATTAAGTTCCTTCCGTTAAAGGTAGGGTGGATCCTTCTCAAGAAACGACTCGGATTTCGATACCTGATGGACGTAATACCTCTGGATCCTTCCCTCGTAAAGGGATCTCATGGCCGCGTAACAGATTCACCGGTTGAAGGTCCTCTTTTTATCACCCAACAAGGAGACTTACTGGATAAAAGATCCATAGATGCAACAGAGGTTTATGATCTTATTTTAAAGCATTTGCGTAGGGATAATGGAAGTTAAAGAACCTCTATCCTGTCCAAAGTTAAGGAGAATAGGTTATGACTCAAGCAACACCCAATCCAACTACTCGAACTCCGTATTGGCTCAAAGGGCATTGGATTGAAACCTGCAACTGTGACCCTGGTTGTAACTGCAATTTTGGAGGTTTCCCAGATCATGGTTCTTGCCACACCATTGTGGGTATAGAGGTCATTGAAGGACACTACGGCGAAGTGGATCTTGCGGGTGTCCGTACCGTATTTGCCGTGAAGTATCCAGGAGCCCTTCATGAAGGTCATGGACGATCGGTCCTGTTTATCGATGAATCTGCCAGTCCCGAACAGGTCAAATCGATCAAAAGAATTCTATCGGGTAGAGCCGGAGGGATGCCCTGGGAAGTTCTTGCCCCTACTATTGAGGTGGCGGAAGGACCTATCCTCAAACCCATTGAAATGAAGGTCGAGGGCCGTCGGTCCTATTTTCGAATTCCGGGTATACTGGAAGTCCGCTTAACTCCCCTCAAAAATCCGGTCACGGGTGAAGAACATGAAGTTCATATCGTTCTTCCGCGGGGCGGATTAATCTGGAATGATGGAGATGCCGCCACAACCGAGATCATGAGTATCAACTACAGTAACATTCAGTTCGAATACCCGGGTCAAAACGGGATTTATGCCCTTGTAGAATGGACTAATCAAAAATAGAAACGAATATTCTTTATGAATCAACGTTTCACTTCTCTGCCCCGCGAGCAGCTCATCACCGGAGGGGTCCTGGCCATATCTACCCTCCTGGCCTGGCTTATAACCGTTTCGATGAAGATGCCAGGCGGAATAACCATGATCGGATCAGCTGGTTCTCCCGATTCGATGAGCAGAAACTGGCCCACTTTCGTGGCCTTCTTGTTTATGTGGCTCAGTATGATGGTCGCTATGATGTTTCCTTCAGCGGCTCCCATGATCCTGCTATTTAGCCGTCTTGTCCGTCAAAGGAAGTCTCAGGGTCAGGCCTTTGTACCGACATGGGTCTTTGTAGCCGGATATCTTGTGATCTGGACGGCCTTTGGAGTAATTGCCTATTTTGTAATCTGGATCGTGCAATCAGGGAGTACTCGAATATCCGATGGATACTTGCTCCAACCGATTCGGGTCGGTCAGGGGATTCTGCTGATACTGGCGGGGCTTTATCAGTTTAGTCCCCTCAAAACAGCTTGCCTGCGCCATTGCCAATCTCCACTGGGATTCATTGCTCAGCACTGGCGTGAAGGAATAGCAGGTGCTTTGCGAATGGGTTTATACCATGGTGCTTACTGCCTGGGTTGTTGCTGGGGTCTCATGCTTGTCCTGTTTGCGGTAGGTTTGATGAACCTTACCGCCATGGGTCTTCTAACTTTAATTATTTTCATTGAGAAAGTCAGCCGCTATGGCATGATCCTCGGTCGGATAGTCGGAGTGGGTTTGGTGGGTCTAGGTGTCTACCTGATTTTGTAGAGAGGTATGGGGGTGTGGGAGTATGGAGGCGTGGGAGTATGGGGGTATAGGGGTATGGGGGTGTGAGGGTGTGGGAGTATGGGAGTATGTTCTCCTATATTCCCCTACTTCCCTACTCCCACATCTTCCTACTCCCATACCCCCATACTTCCCCGCGTCCCCTGGTCTTCGTGTCCCAAATTTACTGCCTTCGGCTGTTTCGTTTCAAGAACCAGACTTCCGCTCCGGCTATAAGTAGAAAGGCTGTGATGGGATAAAGGTACTGGCTAATGGGCCGGGGTGTTTCCAGGAACAGATAATACCAGGTTGAGAGGGATCTTTTCAGTTCGGTTTCTCCATTGGAGCCGTCCCAGGCAGAAAAAGCGATGGGGATAAACTTTCCAATTTCAAATTGGTAGTCATGGTCTTTATCCTGGGTGGTTAAAGCTCGCTTAAAAAGGACCTTCCATTGACCGTTTTTATAGATACCTTTACCTTGAAGGGTCTGGCTTTCCTGACTTTGTAGGGTTTCTTTGAATGGGCCACTGGCATTGGATTCCTTAACACCCTGCCATTCGGCTTTCCATGTCCATAAATAGACCGGTCTTTCTGAATCGCCCATAATAAAGTATGGCTTTATGAAACCGCCGGGATCTGGCTTGACAGGGAATTGGATAGCAATGGCATCGCTGAATTTTTGGGGACTTCCTGGTTGAGGGGCTGAAGGGTTACCTTGTTGAGAAGCAGATTGACTTTGTTGACCTTCTGCCGATGCAGTTTGTGGGATAGCACCCGGAGGGGAAGGATCTTGGGTTCTATCATTCCACATAACCAGGAAAGCAATTTCCTTAGTATTATGTACAGCCTTTACGAAGATAGAATCAAGGGAAGGCGTGAATAATCGGGGTTCTATAGTAATCTGGCCGGAAAGTGGAAAGTAGTAAGCAGGTAGCTCATTCCATCGTGGGTCTTCAGGTTCTGTGGGTAGTTCACCCGGGATAAGCTTTGCCCTGAGCACAGTAACTTCGGGTTTATTTTCAGGGGATAAAGATCTTACATAATAGGCCAGATCCCAGGCATCTTCTGGTTTTTCAAAGGAATCCAAAAAGGAAGGCATGGGAGTTCCATTGATCCCTGTTATGATTCGCATATAGATATCTTCCACCGAACCACCCCCTCGGAAAGTCCAGTTTTTTGTCAGATCGGCAGGTTTTATAGGGAATCCCCAGTTATCCTTAAGTTCCGGGGCCGAAGGACCATCACCTCGCCCTTCCTGTCCATGGCATTTCCAGCATTCTATATCCTGAAAGAGCTGCCGTCCTTTCTCGAGATCAGGTTTGGCAGGTTTCGGCGTTGTGGCCACTTTCTCTGCGGTTTCCGAAGCAAATTTAGGAGAAAAAGTTTTAATATAGTGAACCAATTGCCAGCGGTCCGCTTCGCTCAGTTGTTGCCAGGCCGGCATGGAAGATCCCGGCATCCCGAAGCTGATGGTTCGGAACAGATCTGAATCTAAAGGAAGTTGCCCACCGGGGGTGGTTCGGATCTTGTAAAGACCTGCTGTAAAATCTCGAGGTTTTGGAAATACGAAGGGTTCTGATACTCCCTTTCCCTCTCCATTATCCCCGTGACATTGGGCACAATTTTTTTGATAGAGGGCTTTACCTACTTCGAGGTTTTTTTCGGGAGGTTGCGCTTCTCCGGCATGAACAAAGTTTAGATTGAGAAAAAAAATCAGGAGTACCACAGAAATCCAACCGTAGAAGTTAAGTGTCTTTTTCATTTAGTCCCGTAAAACGTAACAGAAGCCAGGAGCCAGAGGTCAAAAACTAAAACTGCTTCTGACTTCTGACTCCTGACTTCTGACTCCTGGGTTATGTTATTGGCCTTACTCCCACTTCCTGGGCTGATAACCGGTGGCTTCATATAAATAAAGAATAACGGACCAGATGTCGTCCGCTGTGAGATAGTTTTCCCAGGCTGGCATCGCAGAATTCCAGGGAGTTGCTTCTGTTGGAAGATTGGGTCCACCCTTGGCGATTCTCCAAAAAAGATAAGATTCTTGAAGCTGTGCAATGGTCCCCACATCGGTAAAATTTGCAGGCTTCGGATTAAGTCCCTCGGCAAAATGGCCTTCTCCGTTTAACCCATCTCCATGGCAGTAGAAACAATTTTTAAAATAAATGGCCTTGCCTCTATTTACGTGCTCCTGGAAATGCTCTTTATCGCCCCTCAAGGGATTTCCTAACCCTTGAAGCTTAATGGTTCCATTACGAAAACTAATGGTATCCGGAGGGGCCGGGTGAATGGTTCGTAGTTCTGCCGGAGGTTCTATTTTTGGTTGAACTCTCAGGTAAACCAGGTAAGTTGCCAGTATGGGAAGGATGATAAAGATAATCGCTCGAATTCCCCTAAACCTGGGATCATAAAGCGTTGCATGGATGGGACTCAGGAAGCTTTTCCAGGTCTCCTCACTGGAAGAAACAAAGAGGAAAATTCCGAAAAGGGTAATAACCAGGTAAAGCAAAAATAAGCTTTGGGGAATGGGAGGGTGAATCCCGTATTTAAAAATAAGAATAGCGATAACAAGGAGTAGAATGGCATGTATAAAAGAGCTTTTCAGAATAGACATATATTAAAACGGAAGACATAAAACACAAAGCGCCTCTGGAGGCCTTCAGGTCTTATGTTTTACGTTTTATCCTGATAACTCATCGTTAAGGCTCTTTCAAATGGAGTAAGAGTTTGTCATTGCAAGGGGCGATATGAGCCGAAGCTCAGGGTAAAGCAAAGGGGACAAAGCCATCCCTTGAAGTCAAGGGATGGCTTCGCGGAATTTACCTGCAGGTATCGAAGGGCTCGCAATGACATGCTACTCGTTTAATTACAAATAGGTATGACCCTACTGAGATTTATTCTGTTCAGAACCTGCGGTTGGGCTTTTGCTACCCTGGGATTCGGTTCCTTCCTTCTTCTCGGTTTCTGCCGGTTTAGCTTCGGGGACCGGTACGGAAGAAGCCTTTGTCTCCTGGACCCCTTCCTTCTTTTGACCTTCAGCAGGTTGAGCTCCTTTACCCGGTTCACCACTCTCCGGCGATCCTCCTTTTAAGGTCATAAGAAAAGCCACCAGATCCATAAATTCTTGGGCTTTCAGTTTCTCCCCAAAATCTTTAGGCATTAATCCGGCAGGATATCCGGCTACTACCTTTGCATCGGGATCCAGAATGGATTCCATAATATAATCGGGTGTAGCAATAGCTCCAATGGCTGAAAGATCTGGAGCCCTGGGTCTTCTGGGTTTACCGACACCTGGGATAATATGGCACTGAACACACACTTCTGCTACGGCCTTTCCGGCTTCAGGATTTCCTGGGAGTTTCAAGGGAGCAGGTGCTGCAGGAGTCGCAGAAGCGGCGGTAGCAGAGGCTTCAGAAGGGATATCCGAGGGTTTAACATCGACCGTCCCCCCCAGACTTTCGAGGAATGCTACAACGGCTAAAATCTCCGTTGGATTTAAAGAAATGGGAGGTTTATTAACCGCAGGCATAATGGGAGGATACCCTTCCACCACATAGGCGGTGGGATTAATAAGAGATTCTATCAAGTATTCCTTAGCGGATTTTCCCGGCTCACGTGTGGCGGCTCTGGCTCCTACTCCTGCTAAATCAGGAGCTCGGGGTCCTTTTTCGCCGATGGCATGGCAAAGTGCGCATGTTCCTTTTCCATAAAAAATATCTTTACCAGCCTGAACCAGAGCTTCTGGAGTGAGGTTCTCTTTACTTAGAGAAAGCTCCTTGGGAGGTCTTGACTCCAGTTGCGGAATACTATTGGCATAATAGGTAAAAATACCTATAACAATCAGCGTAAACAAAACAACTTTAAGCCCGATAAATTGATTGGATCCATTCATGTTGTATAACCCCCTTTCAGCTTGGCAGTGGTTATTCCTTCTACTTCCTCCTCAACCTGTTCCTCAAGGATCTTTGTTTTTTCTCCAAGATGACCAATCCAGAAGATAAAGAAGACGAGGGCAAAAAACAGAAGAACACAAATGGAAACCATATCGGCTGCAAAGCCCAATGTCGGGGAGAAAGCTTCGGGGGAAGTATCACGCATAACTCCATAAACGTGCCAGTGTTGTCGAATGGCCGACCGGGCATATCCCATGAGTCCCATAAGCCAGGTAAATGTAATGGCAACGAGGAAAAGCGCGTATTGAGAACGGGGTGGCATTTTTCCCCACCGAATGGGTCCGATCTCTTCTGCATTACGGAGCATAAAGATATCCAGGATCATGGTCAGGATAATAGCGCTCAATACGGCTAAAACCTGATAAACCGAATATCCAATTCGCACGATGGCTTCTACAAAGTAACCACGAACTCCGTAAAAGACTACAATAAAAGCCGCCAGGAAGAGAATAAGCCCTTGAAGAACCACACCGGTCTTAGCCCAGGAAACCCTGGAGATTTTATTGCCCCGCCGATAGAACAAAAAACTAAGAAAAGTACTCAGAATCATGATATTGACCGCGGTATTTTTAGCGGACATAACCCCCAGAACTCCCAAAAGAGGATGGTGAGCGCCACCCATTTTTCTCGCTTCTTCCAGACTGGCCACCAGGCTATGGGGAGTTGCCCAAACCAGTGTACCAACAACTAAAACCAACAAAATAAGCCGGGTATACAGTCGATATCTTTCGGCCCCTGGGATCCGCTCCATACCGATCCACAAATAGTAATTACTTGCCAGGAAAATAATTCCGATAAGGATCGCCTGAATAATCCAGAGCCAGGACAGAAAACCCCCCATCATGGTGATTCCCAGTTGTTGATCAAAGGCATAAATTTCTCGACCAAACCAATACCCGGCAAAGGGAAGAACAATAAAGGCTTGAATGGCTATAAAATTCCCAATATATCCCATCCAATCGTAATGGGCTCTTTCTTCCTCGGTTTTAGAAGATAAAAATCGAAAAGCCGCGTAGGCCGCCGCAATGGAACCTCCAAAAACGATATTGGCGATCAGCCGATGAATATTTAAAGGCATCCACAACGGATTGTTAATCGCCTTCCAGAGGCTAACCAGATTACCTTTTTCATCCACTCCACTGGGACTCATCATAAAGGTCGTCCAGGCATCGGTAATAAAAAGGACGGCAATCCCAAAGAGATTTAGAAGTACCCCTAAGGCCAAATGGAATTTTTTCTTCTCCCCCTGTAACCACTCCCAGCCGTACCAATAAAGATAAAGGGTGAAAGTTTCTCCAAAAAAGAGAAAAGGATAAATCCATAAGGTGGGAGAGAAGATGTTCGATAAGTAATTAAAAAACTTGGGATAAAGGGTGATAAATAAGAAGGTAAGGATGGCTCCCCAGATAGCCGTTGCAGAAAACGCGATTAATAGAAGCTTGGTAAACTCTTTGGCCAGTCTGTCGTAACGTAGTTTTTGCAAGGGGTCTCGGGCATAGAATCCGATAAACTCCACAATCACTGCAAAAATAGGAACACCTAAAATAAAGGCTGCAAACATCAGGTGTAATTGTGCTGCAATCCACATGATTTGTCGGCTTCCTATATACGGAAATGCCCGATACTCCACAGGTTGATCACCGGCAGGTTGTTGGGCAAACGCCGAACCTATCAGGATCACAAAGAAAAGCAGAGAAAAGATGAAAAAAACTTTACGATTTATTTTCCTCATAAAGCAATTGGAGACTCACGCTTTCCAGCAGAAAACGAGACTCTCTATTGTAAATTTTTTCACTCAAATTCCCTCCAGGACCCTTATTTAAAGGTCAACATATACGGCCCATCTGCACGCATATGAGCAAACAAGCGGTCATTCTCCCAAATACCCATCCCAAAATAATAAGGTTTTTTGAGATCTTCAAACTGAATATCAAAATCTTTGTTCTCGGTCACCAGGGCCCGACCGATTTCTAAAGTCCAGGTACCCTCTTTATAAACCCCCTTAGCATTGATGACATCCCGGCCTTTGGGAAGGGGTCCTATCACCCAACCCGGAACAGTATCCCCTGACTTTACAACGCTGGGATCCAGGGGAACTTCGTTACCTTTCATCAAGAAAGGCTCCTTATTGGGCCCCCCTTTGGGCATCCATTTAGGGGCGTTATTTTCGATATTTCTTACAAAGGGCTCATCCCCGGTCCCATCCCATTTATGAGCGGCATAGAGACGTTTTTCCTCGTCCGGCTGATCTTTTTTACTGACCACCGTATTGTCCAGGTGACCATTGTCGATCTTTCCCAACGGATTGGAGTGAGCTGCCTTCCATTGCCAGATATCCGTATATTGCCCGGGACCGTTAGTGTGCATGCGATCTTCCCTCTCTTCAACATGGCAGAGAGCCACGCAACCTTTTTCATTAAATCCAGTAACAGAGTCCTTAATATTCCATTGAAAGGCCAAACGATCTTGATCCGCATCCCAGGATTGACTTCCTCCATATCGAGGCTCCTGCTTAATGGACCAGGCCCCATCTTTGAAAACCCACATATCCATATTAATGGATTCTGTCTGGTCTGGCCAGGTAATCAAGAAAAATATTTCCTTGTCTGTATAGACCGATTTAAGCTTCGCCTCCGGACCATCTTTTGTTTGAATTTTAACCTCTTTAGCTTTTTGCCAGACCTCATCACTCCCATCCCCATCTACCTTCGGAGCCATATCCACTTTGATAGATTCAACGGGAATAGGAGCCTGTTGGGCTAAAACAAAAAGATTGGTTGGTAATAGCGTTATACCTATAGTAGTCCCAAGAACCCCGGCGAAAATCCTTACTCTCATAACACATCCACCTCCTAAGGTTAGTTAACTCACGTAAATATTTCCTCCTACTGTTCAAAGATCAAACGGGTTAAAACGCTTTTAAGATCGCTTGTAAACTCGAGGGGTATCCCTTTGGATCATTTCTAATTGAAGGGAGAGTACCTTATAAAGGCTTATTATGTTTAATTATATCATTTATCCGAGGAAGGTTTGTCAATAAAAATTTAATGGAAAACTCTACTTTATGAAAACCAACGGTAAGGGAACAGAAGGTTTCCTGGATTTGAGACTGGCTTTCTCAACCTGTAGAGGAAAATGGGAGGTTTTACTGATCGGGTTGACGCTTTTTTACATTCGCTGCCTTCATCAGTAATTCCAGCACCTCATAGGGTTGCGCGCCCACAACTCCTTGCCTGTTGATTACGAAAGTCGGAACCCCTGTGATTCCCATAAGATAAGAGCGGTGCCAATCGGAATCAACGGCTTCCTTAAAGGTTCTTTCCTCAAGCACAGCCTGAGCCTCTTTATCTGAAAGACCCACAGATCGGGCTATATCTATGAGTACTGGAATCTTTCCGATATTCTTACCCTCTCCAAAATAAGCTCGAAAAACCGCCCTATGAAATTCATCGCCCTTACCCTGGGATTCTGCCCATTTACCTAATTCCTGGGCTAAACGACTGTTATAGGTCATTCTACGTTCCCCAAAGGGTAATCCTTCAACGGCGGCTACTTGCTTCAGGCGAGCCATCATGATGGCGAGATCCAGAGAACGGCCCGCAAAAAGTTCTTCCAGGGTCTGTCCCTCTTCTGGAGTTTCGGGATGAAGAGGAAAAGCCCTCCATTTAATTTCTACCTCATAGTTTTTTCGTAGTTCCTCAATACGTCCCGTACTGAAATAGCACCAGGGTCAAACATAGTCTGAGAATACTTCAAGAATTGCAGGTTCGGCCATAAACTTTCTCCTTTCCTTTTGTAGTTAAAAGTTGAGTCCGTACCACTAAGTTGTCTTTTTTCAAATGCTTTTCTAAGCCCCTGTCGGTGTCTGAGTCCTATCGAAACTTCATAGGGTCTACTCCTCAGGCTATGGTCTAAAGCCACGGTCAAAGAATGCCTTATGTACAGGTTCCCCATCTGGTTTCGTGACAACCCGTAAATACTTACCTACTTCTGGAATGAATGCCCAATGATGAATCCGACCATTGGACGGTACTTCCATACAAATAGGGCTAGAAAGTATACTCGACCCATTTCACTTTCAGATAAGATTAAGATTCACAGGTATGTTAAAACAAGGGATATTATTCAGAAGTACGTGGTTCGGCCATCGCGGTAGGACGAGTTACCCAGCCGCCCCGTATAGATCCCAGCAGGCAGTTTTCCTGCAACCCATTGTCATCTGCTCTATGCATGCTGAGGGGGCTGTATCACGCTTTAGGGTCCGAGACAATCCATTCCCTCCACATCTTCATCGTTCTACACCTTGTTTGCGGGTATATACCTGCCTAACGCTCCGGCTAAGCTACGGCACACGAGGACCGCGGGGACCTTCGCCTGGGTCCTTCTACGCGCCGGCAGCTTCAGCTGGTTGTCAGACCACTTCACAAGATTGCCTCCATCTCAGTTCACGACGAAGCAATCAACGCCGCAGCGTGATTACATTCACTGATCTGTCCAATTCTCGTGCGCCGGTAAACCGAGTGTGCTACCTTGCGCCGTGAGATAACACTGCCAGGATCGCAACCTCTCAGCCGGCGAAAGTCGCCTATCTCACGGGGCAAGGCGAGTTCGCTTTTCATCGTGGCGGAGCACGTTGTGTCCGAGGTCTCGCCGAATACATCGGTCGAGTGACATGAAACCGACACGCGAGACGCGTGTGCCACCATCCCGCAACTTTAGAGGTTGCGGAACATGCGGCCGGTGTCCCGCACGGCAAGACTCGTCCGTTGATGCCATCGTCTCACGCGTCCAGGCACCGCCGCACGGCGGCCAGCAGCACGTCGGCTTGAAGAGGCTTTTGGAGAAAATTCTGGCCCGGTTGCGGTATCAATTTCCGGCCGGCGAGTTCCACGCTGTAACCTGTCATATAAAGCACCTTCAAATCGGTCCGGTCGGCCTGCAGCCGCCGGGCCAGCTCGTGGCCACTGATCCCGCGCGGCATCACCATGTCGGTCAGCAGCAACGCCACCTCCGCGCGATGTTGTTCCCAGCGTTCGAGGGCGGCCAGCCCGTCCGGGGCTTCGATCACCCGGTACCCGTGCCGTTCCAGTACCGCACGCGTCATCAGCCGCACAGCCTCGTCGTCTTCGACCAGCAGGATGGTTTCCGTGCCTCCCGGCGGTCTGGCAACCGCTCGGGCTACCGCCGCAGCCGCGGCGGGCTTGGACAGAGCGGGCAGATACGCTTCAAACGTCGTTCCCTGTCCCACCTGGCTTTCCACCTCGATCCAGCCTCCGTGCTGCTTTATGATTCCAAACACAGTGGCCAGCCCCAGGCCCGTGCCTTTGCCCGGTTCTTTGGTGGTGAAGAAAGGCTCGAAAATGCGGGCCAGGTGTTCCGGCGCAATGCCGCAGCCGGTATCGGTCACGCGCAAGCCCACGTAGTCGCCGGGTAAGATATCGCCGTGCTGCCGGGCGAGCATTTCGTCCACGGTTCTGGTCAGCGTCTCGATGCGCAACTGACCGCCCTCGGGCATGGCGTCGCGGGCGTTGACGGCCAGGTTCATCAAGACCTGATCCAACATGCCGGGGTCCGCGTGTGTCCACAGCGGCATTGGGTTCAGGTGCAGTTGTAAGCGCACGTCCTCGCCGATGATCCGCTGCAGCATCCTGGCCAGGTTGGTCACGACCTCATTCAGGTCCACGTCGCGTGGCTGCATCACCTGGCGGCGGCTGAACAGCAGCAACTGCCGCGTGAGATTCGCCGCCCGCCCGGCGGCGGCGCGAATCTGCCGCAGGCCGTCTTTGATCTTCGGACTCACTTGTTCGTCCATGTCCAGCAACTCGGACTGCATGATGATCGTGGTCAGGACGTTGTTGAAATCATGCGCCACGCCACCGGCCAACTGCCCGATCGCCTCCATCTTCTGCGACTGGCGAAACTGCTCCTCCAACCGGCGTTGGTCGGTCACGTCGCGCGAGTTGAGCACGATGAACCCCTCGGCGGCCTGCTCCGGCAAGCTGCGGCCCACCGCTTGGAGCAGCCGCCACTGGCCGTTCTTGTGCCGCAACCGGCATTCCACCCTCACGGACTGGCCAGGTTGAGCCACGGCCTGCCCCAGCGCTGCCCGGACAGCAGCCAAGTCGTCTGGATGCACCAGATCAAAGACGCTGCGGCCCAGCCGTTCCTCCTCGGTGTAGCCGAGGATTTGTTCCACCGAAGGACTTTGAAAACAGAGCAACCCCTGGTTGTCGATCACGTGGATCATGTCCGGCGCATTCTCGATCAGGAGGCGGAAACGCTCCTGGGCCAGCCGCCGATCGGTGATGTCCCGCGCCACGCCCACGATGCGTACCACACGACCCGACTCGTCCCGCACGGGAAACGCCATGTCCCGAATCCAGCGCACCTGGCCGTCGGGCCGGACGATGCGGTATTCGACGTCATACTCGCCTGTGGTCTGCCGGGTGGTGGCGGCTTCCAGCACGTGCGGGCGGTCGTCGGGATGGATGGCCTCCAGCCAGTCGCGCGGGGAGGCATACAGGTTCTGCGTGCTGCGACCCCAGATGCGCTCGTAGGCCGGGCTGACGTAAAGCATCCGGTTTTTCTCCGGGTTTGTGACCCAGAAAACCTCCTCGATGGTCTCGGCGATTTCGCGGAACCGTTCCTCGCTGGCGCGCAGGGCCGCCTCGGTTTCCTTGGCCGCTGTCACGTCCACCATGATGCCGCGCAACCTCACCGGGCGGCCGTCCTCGACGACTACCGTCACCAGATCCCGCAGCCACACCACGCGCCCATCCGCGGCCAGCATGCGGTATTCGAGCTGATGGTCCTTTCCGGCGCGGGTGGCGGCAACACAGAAGTTGACGGCCCGTTCACGGTCGTCCGGGTGCAGGTGGCTAGCCCAAAAGTCCGGCTCGTTCAACCAGCGTTCCACCGGGTAGCCCAGCAACCGCTCGGCGTGCGAGCTGACAAAGGTGAAGTGGAATGTGTCGGGATCGGCTTCCCACACGATGCCGTCCACCGTACGGATGAGTTCGCGCAAGGCCTGCTCGGCGCGTTGCCGCTCGCGTTCCCGCTCGTGCGCCTCCAAGGCAAACCCGATGTCCGCCGCCAGCTCGTCCAGCAGGTGCAGTTCTTCCTGGTCGAAGAAGCCCGCCACGCTCGCGTAAAGGTTGAACGTGCCTACCGTGCGGTCCCCCACCTGCAGCGGCAGGGAGGCCATCGCACGGCAACCGCGCGCCAGTGCTGCGTCACGCCAGTTGCGCGCCCGCTCGTCCCTGGCGATGTCCAGGCACACAGCCCGCTCGCCCTGCTGCAGCGCGTGATAGGTGAAGGCGCAGTCCGGTTGCGGGCCTTCCACAAAGGCACGGACCACTTCGATCGTCTCCGGCGTTGCCCCCGCGTGGGCCGTGACCCGCAACCACCCGTCCGCCCCGGCCAAACCGATCCAGGCCAGGCAAAAGCCGCCTTTTTCGACGGCGATGCGGCAGGCGCTGGTCAGCAACGCCTGTGGGTCTTTTTCGCGGACGATGGCCTGGTTGATACCGCTCAGCACCGCGTAAGTGCGGCTGAGCTGGCCGATGCGCGCCTCGGCAGCCTTACGCTCCGAGATGTCCAGCACGCTGCCGCGCACGATCGTCCGCCCCCCTAGTTCCATCCGCAGCAACCGTACCTCACAGGGGATGTCGCGGCCGGTGGCGTCGCGGTGCATCCACTCGAAGACGGGTTTCTCGCCGGCAAGCGCGGCGGCAATGAGCGCACGGGCTTTGGTTTCAGAAGGTTGGCCGTCAGGTTGGACTGGCGGGCTGAGCTCGACCGGGCCGACCCGGGCCAGCTCGGTGGCGGGCAGCTTGAAGAGCGTTTCGGCAGCCGGATTGCTATGCACGAAGCGGCCGGTCTCCACGTCGAGCAGCACCACCGCCTCGGGCGCATGGTCCACCAGCAGGCGAAAGCGCTCCTCACTCTCGCGGAGCGCCGCTTCGGCCTGCTTGCGCTCGGTGATATCGCGTGTGATGCCGAGCACCGCCACGATTCTCCCGGTCGCGTCGGTCAGCGGGCTGGCGTGGGTCTCCAACCAGCGGCGTCCACCCTTGAGGCCGACGATCTGGAATTCAAGCGTATCGGACTCCCCGCGCATCACCCGCTCCGTCAGTTCACGGAAGGCGGAGCGGTGTTCCTCCACCACAAGCGGATACATGCAGTGGCGCTCGACCTGCTCGAACGAATCAGCTTCGAGCATCTGCAATCCGGCGGGATTCATGGCGAGCAGCGAGCCATCGGCTGCCAGGAGCTTCACGCACTCCGGTTCGCTCTCGAAAATCGCCCGGAAGCGCGCTTCGCTCTCGCGCAACGCGCGGTTGGCTTGTTCGAGTTCGGCGACTTTCTCCTCCAGTTTGCGGACCAGTGTTTCGCTGTATTCCTTGAGCACGATTGCTTCCTCGCTTTCTCCACCGGGCGGTCGCAGATGGCGGCAGACTTCCGCGACGAACGTGTCCGGGTTGATGGGTTTCTCCAGGTAGCCGGTGCAACCCGAGTCCAACGCCTTCTCGCGATCGCCGACCATCGCGTAGGAGGTCACGGCGACAATCGGCACTCCGGCCAGCGCCGGCTCGGCGCGCAACGCGCGCGCAACCTCATAGCCGTCCATATCGGGCAATTGAATGTCGAGCAGGATGAGATCGAACCGCTCCTGCCTGGCGCGCGCGATGCCAGCCGGGCCGTCGGGCGCGTGGACCACGGTGAAGCCGTGCTTCTCCAACAGGAACGTGGCGAGGTAACGGTTCTGCTCGTTGGCTTCGATCAGGAGGATTCTAGCTTTCATGAGAGGCTCACCACGAATACACGAAAGATACGAAAACCGAAAGACAGGTCGGCCCCTTGCGTCCATTTCGTGTCTTTCGTGGTTTCATTTCTGGTCAAGTGGCAGCGTGAAGGTGAACGCGCTACCTTTGCGCAATTCGCTCTCGGCGTTGAGGCCTAACGATCCTGCTTCAGTTGCCGAGGGGGCGAACAGGTCTTCAAAGTCAACCACTCCCCCCGCCCGCCACCCTCGGTCAACTACAAGCCAAGTTAGGCAAAATCCCCCTTCCTTCTTGCCTTCTCCCCCTCACCGACTCTTACGGCTACTACCTACGGGAAATAGCGATAAAATTCTTGCCGAGCCTCTTTGACGGCACACTGTAATGTCCATTCGCCTAAGTGGTACCTTCGTCTTACTCCGGAAAGTGGATCTTTCGAAGATCTCTTTGGCACCCATCTCTGCCGGATGGCGCTTGTTGTGGAATAGAATAAAGCACTTAATTCAACTCACATACGCTTCTTCGGTGCGTTGACTGTAATGCCGGGTACGAGGCTGTACGCACCTGATCCAGAAATTTTGGTTTGGCGGATTTTTCAGGTTCCAAAATAAAAGTCTTCCGGCTACTAATTTTTTCTTTATAAACCCTAGTCCTCTGGCAGAATTTCAATACTCCGGTGGGGAGAGCAAGGTCATGTTCAGACTTGTTATGTTTTCGTTAGAATGATAATATTTCCTTAAATGTTAAGAAATGTCAAGAATTTTTTTCGGTTTTGGTCTGTGGATCACAGGCCATTTGAACCAGGCTCCCCACAATAACCCGTGCAGCAATATTGAGCAACTTTATGGCAAGTTCAAGTGATTCGGTACGACAGCCCAGGGCTAGAAACCCTTAATGTCGAGTCCGTTTGAAGCCACAAGGGAGGTGTCTCAGAGGGCTTACGCCGGTCATAGACCTGTTGGAGCATCTCGGCAAATCTCTTACCTAGATACCTGGAGAGCGCCTTTACAAGAAAAAGCTGTTGATGGTCTTGTCGGGAGCAAAAGTTATGAAAAAATTATCAAATCTGTAGGTAGCTATATCCTTGTAGTTTTATATAAACTTCCGTTCCTGCCTCATTCCCAGATTATACCAATTCTCCATAAAGATGTCACATTATGTGTAGAGGCGATGACCCCGATGGGATCGACCTTAAATAGGGCAGTCCCAGAGGGCTGCCCCTACCATTTAGGTCAGGTTTCCCTAGGGAAGGGTTGGGTCTCCGCGTCGCTGTGTCCCCGCGTCCCCTCGTCCCTACCATCTAGGCCAGGTTTCTATATTGAATTGGTGTTATACCTGAGAACGAGAAGGTTCAATTTTAAAGAAATACGGTAAGTATCCTAGTACTTTGTTTACTTAGTTTTGCTTGACTTTTAAGGGACCCTCACCCCCGGCCCCTCTCCCACGCTGCGGGAGAGGGGAGCTGGGGAGTGAAAGTAGCCCTATGAGGCTAAAATTAAGTAAACAGTGTACTAGAGGGAAAAAAAATTGTACTTGCTTAAAAGTATTTCTCTGGAATAGGGTAATACATATTATCCTGACAGGATCGAAACGATTGGTTAACAACCCGTTTAAATCCTAAATAGTATAGATCTACACTTTTGCATTTTTATCCGCGAAGGACTGTGAAAGTATGGAAGTGTGGAGGTAGGGAGGTGTGGGAGAATATACTCCCATACTCCCATACTTTTGACCCCTTCAGGGATAAACCTTTAAAAACTGTAAAAGTAGAGTATAGATCCGTTTTAGGATATGTTATGTATGGAAGGAGAAAGTACGATGCATGAAGATTTGAAAAGTTTGATGCCGAAGACAGAGTTTACGAGGAGGGAGTTTGTAGTCACTACGTTGGCAACCGGATTTGCTCTGGCAGTGCAGCCGGTTTCCGCACAAACAATTACCACCGATACCACCGGGTTAACGGCAGGAGAGGTAAAGATTCCTACTGCAGATGGTGAATTCCCTGCGTACAGAGCTATGCCTTCCTCTGGAGGGCCATTCCCCGTTGTGTTGGTTGTTCAAGAAATTTTTGGGGTTCATGAATACATCAAAGATGTCTGCCGTCGCCTTGCCAAATTAGGCTATTTGGCCGTGGCACCCGATCTGTATGCCCGACAAGGAGATGTATCCAAAATGACCGATATAGGAGAAATCCTCTCCAAGGTCGTTTCCAAGGTCCCGGATGCACAGGTTATGTCCGATCTGGATGCCACCGTTAGTTGGGCTGAGAAATCCGGTAAGGGGGATGTGTCCAGGCTTGGAATTACCGGATTTTGCTGGGGTGGGCGAATTGTATGGCTCTATGCTGCCCATAATCCAAAGGTAAAGGCAGGGGTTGCCTGGTATGGCCGTTTGGTGGGTCAGCCCAACGAACTTCAACCAAAGCATCCTATCGATATAGCCCCGTTCCTTAAGGTACCGGTTTTAGGCCTCTATGGTGGAAAAGATCAGGGTATTCCCCTGGATACCGTTGAACAGATGCGTCAGGCCCTGAAAGCTGCGGGTAATCCCTCCGAAATCATAGTCTATCCCGAGGCCCCCCACGGCTTCCATGCTGACTATCGACCCAGTTATCGTAAGGAAGCAGCCGAAGATGGCTGGAAACGTCTGCAAGAATGGTTTAAGAAGTATGGGGTTGCTTAGTAAATCCCTTCCCCCTTCTTAAAAAGCCAAAATGAGCGGAACAACCAGGACCTTCCTCCCCTCATTTTGGCTCTTTGTTTTACGACAAAATTCCCTCCTGGATAAGTTTTTAGGATAAAACAGGATAAAGTTCATAGAAATTTAAGACCCTTCTGCCATATATTATCTATGTGGAACCTTCAACGCATTTTAAAGATATTACCTTTGTAGCCTTCGATTTGGAAACAACGGGTTTAGATCCCCTTTCGGGGGATCAAATTTGCGAGATTGGAGCCGTTAAGTTTAAAGATAAGGAAATCCTGGGAATTTTTAATCAACTGGTGAATCCAGGCTGTTCTATCTCCTCCGAAGTTTCCGCCCTTACCCATATTACCAACGATATGGTGGCAGAGGCCCCGCCCCTGAAAGAAGTGCTTCCGAGGTTTGTGGAGTTTATCCAGGATACTCTGCTGGTTGCCCATAATGCACCCTATGATCTGAGTTTTCTGGCCGTTGCCTTCGAGAAAGAAAAGCTAACCCCCACTGATAACAAAACCCTCGATACCCTTACCTTATCCCGGGTCCTTTATCCTCAATACAAACATCATAATCTGGATGAGTTAAGGCAAAGATTCAATATTACGCATCCCCAGGCTCATCGGGGGTTGGGAGATGCCCTGGTTACAAAGGATCTATTTAACATTTTCCTGGATAAGCTTCAGGCAGAAGGGATATTTACTCTGGGTGGATTGCTCAAGCGACATGGTCCTTTTTACCGATTCCCCCTGTGGGAGAATCAGGCCTTTAAACGCTATCCCCTGGATCTGATCCAGGGACTTCGAAAGGCTGCTCAAGAACGACGCTCCGTTTTTATAGAATACAAGTCTACGAAGCAGAAAGAGAAGGTGGGACGGCTGGTAGATCCTTATTTTTTTCTTAAACTCGATGAGCAGATTTATTTAAAAGGCTACTGCCATCTCCGTCAGGAAGTTCGAAATTTCCGGCTGGATCGGATTACAAAGTTTGAGTTGATGGAAAGGACCTTTAAACCCAAGAAGGATACCGATTAGTACCCTGTAAAGCTGGTGTTGCATAGGGTGCCAGGCACTCATTCCATCCTGAATTCTTGATAACGCTCGGGAGCATATCGCAGGGCCAGCAATCCCGTTGCTTCCTCCACGTTGATCGCCTGGACCAATACTCCTTCTTCTCCATAGGGCAAGTATGCCTGGCACTGCCCGGATGGAGTGATCAAACTGGTCGCCGATTCTTGGAACCGCAAGGCGTAATTGACACTGGCAAAGTAGATGGTGTTCTCCAGGCTACGAAGCATCATCGCCTTCTCGTAGTAAGGCCCATGGACCGCCCCCCACTGCGTCAGACGAACACCCCCTTGATCACTCCCTGTATGGTGGGGGTGAAAGACGATTTTGGCTCCCCGCACCGCCGCCCATCGCACCGTCTCGGGATAGCGCCACCCCTCATGGCAAATTACCACGCCAAATTTAATCCCCCGGATCTCGAAGAGGCGTCGGGTATTTCCGGGCACATAGAACCGATCTTCGGTCGGGGCCAGTTGGTTTTTGGTTTGGTATCCTTGAATCTGGCCCTGGGCGTCAATGACAAAGGCAACAATCTGTCGGCCCACCTCTGTGAGCCTTTCCATCCCGAGGATAGCGGCTATTGCATACGTCCGTGCCCATTGGGCTACGGTCTGAAGTACCCGCTCCTGCTGGGCGTGATCAAAGGGCAACACTTCAAAATCCTGTCCCCGCAGACCTGGGAGATAGGCTTCTGGGAAACACGCGATTTCTGCCCCTTGGGCTGAAGCTTCGGATAAAAGCCGCTTGATCTTATCTAAACCCTCCTCAAGGGTTGTGGCGATACGCGGTGATGCCAGGGCAATAATCATGAATCACCTCTCCGCAAAATGGCTTTGACTAAAATAGTTTGAACGCTCAACGAAAGGCTTGCCTCAACTCCCATCGCTCTTTTTAGATTATTTATTTCGTGAGGAAGTTCCTGACAAGTTTTTTCAGCAGGATTATTTGAAGTCTCCTGTTTTTTGTCAAATCCTTCTCTGGGTCTCTCTGTTAGAAACTCCACAGCCTAGAAATCGAAAAACGGTTTGGCATACTTATTGTAAAAGAAATTAAAAGACTTGGGAAGCAGAAATAACGAAAAAGGAGGAATTTTCAAATCCTGTGGTGAGGGATGAGATAGTGACTTCACATCCCCCACTCTCCGTAGGAAGGATTAAATTAAGATGTCTAAGTCATTTAAATATATTCGCTTTTTCCGGGAAATAAGTCTGAGCGATATACCCCTTGTCGGGGGTAAAAACGCTTCTTTAGGGGAGATGTACCGGGAACTGACTCCAAAAGGGGTGCTGGTACCCAATGGTTTTGCTATTACGGCCGATGCCTATCGTTATATCCTGGATAGCGCTAAAGCCTGGAATCAATTACGAAATATCCTGGAAAGCCTGGACCCCAAGAATATCCAAGATCTGGCACATCGAGGTAAGCAGGCTCGGGATATTATTTACGGAGCTGGCCTTCCGGAGGATCTGCGGGACGAGATTCTTACTGCTTATCATCGGCTCCAGGAAGAATATGATCCAGAGATGACCGTAGCGGTACGTAGTTCGGCTACTGCCGAAGACCTGCCCACAGCCAGTTTTGCCGGGCAACATGAGACTTACCTTCATATCAAAGGGGACGCAGTACTTTTAGATGCCTGTCGACGCTGCTTTGCAAGTCTCTTTACCAACCGTGCCATTCATTATCGGATCAACCATGGTTTCGATCATTTCAAGGTTGCTCTATCCATCGGTATCATGAAAATGGTGCGTTCAGATTTGGCTGCCAGTGGGGTTATGTTCTCCCTGGATACAGAGTCCGGTTTTCGGGATGTGGTATTCATTACAGGCGCTTATGGTCTTGGTGAGAACGTAGTGCAGGGTGCGTTGGACCCGGATGAGTGGTATGTCCATAAACCTACCTTCAAGAAAGGATATCGCGCGGTATTGCGCCGAAACCTGGGAGAGAAGCAGATCAAAATGATTTATGCAGAAGGAGGGACCCGGGAAGCAACGCGGAATATCCCCACCCCTCGTGCAGACCGGGAGCGTTTCTGCATCAACGATGAAGAGGTATTAACCCTGGCAGACTATGCCATCCAGGTAGAGCAGCACTACAGCACCAAGGCAGGACATGAAATGCCTATGGATATGGAATGGGCTAAGGATGGCCTGGATGGAAAACTTTATTTGGTACAGGCCCGACCTGAGACGGTGGCTTCACAGAAAAAAGGGCATATCCTTGAGGAGTATGAGCTAAAGAGCAGAGGTCCAGTTTTAGTTACCGGTCGTTCGGTAGGGACTAAGATTGCCACCGGGATAGCTCATGTAATCTCCAATGTATCCCATCTTCGAGAATTTAAGGAAGGAGAAGTTTTGGTTGCTGATACCACTACCCCAGATTGGGGGCCGGTGATGAAGAAAGCGTCGGCTATTGTTACCAACCGGGGAGGTCGTACCTGTCATGCTGCCATTGTTGCTCGGGAGTTAGGGATTCCAGCTGTGGTAGGAGCAGGTGGAGCTACCGAACGAATCAAGAGTGGTAGTACCGTCACGGTTTCCTGCGCAGAAGGGGACATAGGCAAGGTCTATGAAGGTAGCCTCCCCTTTGAGGTGCACAGAATTGACCTCAGCCAACTCAGACGACCGGTTACCAAGATCATGATTAATATCGGCAATCCAGAAACAGCTTTTGAGACCAGCTTCCTTCCCAATGATGGGGTAGGACTGGCTCGTATGGAGTTCATTATCAGCGAGTACATCAAGGCCCATCCCATGGCTTTGTTATACCCGGAGAAGGTCGAAGATCCCAAGGAGCGTGCAGAGTTGGAAGCCCTCACCCGGCACCATACTAAACCGGCCGATTTCTTTGTGGAAAAACTCTCCGAAGGGGTAGGGACTATCGCAGCCGCCTTTTACCCAAAGCCTGTAATTGTACGCATGTCTGATTTCAAGACCAACGAGTATGCCCGTCTCCTGGGAGGTAAATACTTCGAGCCTGTGGAAGCCAATCCTATGCTTGGCTTCCGGGGTGCTTCACGCTACGCTCATCCTGCTTATGCCGAAGGTTTTGCCTTGGAGTGCGCCGCTATGCGTCGGGTACGCGAAGAAATGGGATTAACCAATGTAAAACTCATGATACCTTTCTGTCGCCGGGTAGAAGAAGGAGAGAAAGTACTCCAGGCCATGGCCGGGTATGGATTAAGGCAGGGCGAGAACGGTCTTGAAATCTATGTGATGTGCGAGATCCCCAACAATGTAATTCAGATCGATGCCTTTTCTCGTATCTTTGATGGTTTCTCCATTGGCTCTAATGATCTAACCCAGCTTGTTTTAGGTGTGGACCGCGATTCGGAGATCGTAGCTTTCGATTTTGATGAACGGGACCCCGGAGTCAAGGAGATGATACGTCAGACCGTAGAAGGAGCACATCGAAACCATCGCCATTCAGGTATTTGCGGTCAGGCCCCTTCGGACTATCCAGAAATGGCAGAATACCTGGTACGGCTTGGTATTGACTCCATAAGCTTGAATCCGGACAGTGTCCTAAAGACTACACTAAATGTCTTGAAACTGGAAGAAGAGTTAGGACGCGGGTCAAAAGAGATTCAGAAACCGTAGGCATTAAAGTCCGAGAGGAAATTATAACCTTGGCAACCTATCATCCAAAACAAAATTCTGTGAAATCACCAAAGCCCTGGAGTATGAGGCTGGATAACAAACAGCACCGCTTCGTTGTGCAGGAGCATCAGGCCAGTCACTTACACTATGACTTCCGACTGGAGATGGCAGGGGTACTGCGGAGTTGGGCCGTGCCCAAGGGTCCACCCCAAAAACCCGGCATACGTCGCCTGGCCGTGCAAGTAGAGGACCATCCCGTAGATTATATTAATTTTGAAGGGGTTATCCCTGAAGGTCTGTATGGAGCAGGGATGGTCCATATCTGGGATCAAGGAACCTATTCGCTGGAGAAAGCCGGGCCGGACCAACTCAAGTTCACCTTACAGGGTCAAAAGTTAAAGGGTCCCTATGTATTGGTACGTATAAAAGGTCGCTCTCGGGATTGGTTACTCATTAAATTAAAAGAAAGTTGAAAAGTTGGAAGTACACTCTTATTTAATAGCGAAATATAGCAGCTAACGGTTCCCGCTTTTGCCCATCAGGCATTTCTTCCAGACTAACGGTATAAACGCTTCCACCATGCAGAAGGGTTTGAATAACTGCTAAATCCAGTAGATCCTCATCTCCCGGTTCAGCACTCTGGTGTAGATCAATCCGATTGGTATCCGGATCAAAGGTCCCCCATTGTTGATAGCCCGCAGCAACAAACAAGGATTCGACCCGTCCATAGTGGGCAGCCGGGATGATCTCTCTAATGTTATTGGAAACCCGGCCACTCCCTGCCAACTCCCGGTACCGGGCTGCAGCTTCCTCTTGTGCCTTCTGAAAATAAGGCTGTGCAATAGCCCAGGCTTGCTTATGTAATTCTTCTGCACTCAGCAACTCGGGGTTTCCGGGGATTCCTTTCTCCATCAGATAAGGATAGGTATTTGCTTCTCGGTAAATCGGAAATAGATACTCAACGCTTGCCAGTATGAGGGGTACTTGTTCATCCCTAAACAATCCATGCAATCCTGCGTCAATCTCCCGAAAATAGCGTAGGATCCGACCTTTAGCATCATCGATATCTACTCCATAAGCATAAAAAACAGCTGCTCGTCGCGGACCTGGGTGTTGTTTCCCTCCTGGTGCACTGGTACGGAATTGAGGTTGCTTTTCAGGATATTCATATTTAAGAGCTTCGGCAAGACTTTGAGGGATACCTTTTAATTCGACCTCATTGATACTATAACGGGTGGCTTGAAACAACTTGACTTGGTTCTGGCTAAGAGCCAATATATAGAATCGCTTTTCAGCATAGAATATAGGGAGAAGTGGTTTGATATAAAAGTGATCGGCAATGATTATCAGCTCTTGAAGATCAAAGGGAAGGCGATAGTAACGAAAGAAGTCTGGAGAGCGGTATACCGCCAACCCATTGAGGGGATGTTGCCAAAAATCATCCTCCTTCAACAACTCCTGGACCGGATCCAGGAGTTCTTTAACATCTTGTTCTTCCTGACCACTTGTGATCAGACGTTCTTCGGCTTCCCGAAGCATATTCTTAAATCGGACGGGATTTTGTTGAATTTCAGCTCCGGTCCGGTACATAGGCATAAAAATTGATAGACAGGGTTTTTCATGTTCTTCCAGGAGGATCTTGAGTTCATCCCTGATCAGTAATTTCATGTTATAGGCTCCTTTCCTAAAAATCAGGATCATTTCTTAGAGGTTGACTTTTCGAATCGACGAGACATCTTATAAAGATGATTCCTTAAACTTTTTCCCTGAAGCGTCAACGGACACGAGCCGAAAGGTAACGGATAAGATCGGCCAGGGTAGTCAACTGTCCGTAGTCTGCTTCTGGGATCTCCACGCCCAGTTCCTCATTGAGACCGATAAGGAACTGGAGGTAATCGAAGGAGTCAATGTCCAATGTTTCTCGGAGGTTGTCATTAGGTGCAAGTTTATCCAACTGGGCTTCCGGGGCGATCCGTCCCAGGACCTTAAAGATAGTCTCCTTAATCTGTGCTTCGGTCATAACTTGGCTGCCTCCTGCAGGTGACGGTTGAGGGCTTCCAGGAACCGACCTCCCTGGTGCCCATCGGTGGCACGATGATCTGCCGCCAGGGTTGCTGTCAGAACCGGTCGGATTCCGATCATACCATTCTCTGCCCAGGGCTGCTCTGTGATTTTGCCAAAGCCTACCAGTGCCACCTGGGGTGGATAGATGACTCCAAAGACCTTCTCGACACCCAGGTCGCCCAGATTCGTTATAGTAATGGTTGCATCGGTCATTTCAGGACTACGCAGACGACCGGCCCGTACTCGCGTAATCAGATCTCGCAGTGCCTCCATCAGTTCATCTAAACTCTTCAAGTCTACATGGTGAATGGCGGGCACAACCAATCCGCCTTGCCGGAGCGAGATGGCAAAGCCAATGTGTATCGCTTCCTGAGGTTGAAGGCGGTCATCGATCCAATAACCATTGAGTTCAGGTACTTCCCCTAATGCCCGTGCTACTGCCTTGATCAGCAATACAGCAGGTAAGAGTCGCTCCTTGATGGAGCGCCTTTGATTTTCCGCTTCTAACCATCGGAGGGCACGACTCATATCGATACGGGTCTCTAAGTAATAATGAGGGATCTCGCGATTGGAGCGAGACATGGCTGCGGCGATGGCTCGTCGCATACCAATCTGGAACTCGGTGACGGCAGGCTTTTCCATAGTAGGTGGTCCAGGTTTCTCCGAAACTGATGGTGTGGGAGCTTTTTCTGCGAGTCTTTTCGCTGCGGCACGCTCAACATCGGCTCGCTCGATGGCTCCCATAGGACCTGTTCCCTGCACGGTACTCAGATCAATTCCAAGCTCAGCCGCCAATTTGCGGGCCAGGGGCGAAACCCGGATACGTCTCTGCGGGGGTTGACCCGGCAGGTGCGAGACTTCGAGGCCTGGTTTTACCTCCGGTCCTGCCTCCGCTGGAACATGCTCTTTTACTGCTGCTTGTGGGACCTCTGCGGGGGCAGATACCGCCGGCATTCCCTCAGGACGAATCATGGCCAGCACCGTCTCCACAGGAACTTTCTCCCCAGGCTGAACGAAAATCTGATCCACCACACCCTCTTCGAAGACCTCCACTTCAACAAGCCCTTTTTCTGTCTCTACTTCGGCGATGATATCACCACGCTTGACGCGATCACCGGGTTTGACCCTCCAGGCAACCAAAGTACCTGCTTTCATATCAGCACCCAAACTGGGCATACGAAACTCAGCCATCTTGCCAATGATGAACGATGCCTGCTGAATGATGAGCGATCTGACTTGTTATTCTAAAGTCTGAATTCACCACTCAGGAATGCATCATTCTTTTAATCGTTGCTACAATGGTCTCGGTTTGGGGTAATGCCGCCTGCTCCAGATGTTTGGCATAAGGCATGGGAACCTCTGCACTACAAATGCGTTCAACTGGAGCGTCTAACTCGTAGAAAGCACCCTCCATGATACGTGCGGCGATCTCAGCCGAGATGCTCCCACTGCGCCAGCCTTCGTCCACGATCACTGCACGGTGAGTCTTGGTCACTGAGGCCAAAAAGGTTTCCTGGTCTAAAGGGCGTAGCGTGCGCAGATCAATAACTTCAGCATCAATCCCTTCCCTTGCCAGAATTTCTGCCGCATCCAGGGCTTTGAAGAGGCTTGCACTATAGGTAATGATCGTTACATCACTCCCTGGCCTCCGCACACGGGCCCGGTGGATATCCACCGGACCTGCATCGGCAGGTAGCTGACCTTCCATATTGTAGAGGTTGGAATTTTCAAAGATCAGCACGGGATCTGGATCCTCAAGGGCAGTCCAAAGCATACCCCGGGCATCTTCCAGCGTTGCCGGAGTTAACACTTTGATCCCCGGGATATGGGCATACCAACCTTCCAGACTGTGGGAATGTTGGGCTGCTACTTGTCGACCCCCACCGGTTGCCATTCGAATGACCAGTGGAATGTTAAACTGACCGCCCGACATGTGAAGAATCGTAGCGGCGTTGTTGAGGATTTGATCGGCAGCCAGGAGACTGAAATTCACCGTCATGATCTCCACAATAGGGCGCATGCCGCCCATCGCAGCACCTATCCCGGCACCGACAAAAGCTGATTCCGACAACGGAGTATCACGGATACGCTCCGGACCGAACTCCTGGAGTAAACCTTTGCTGACGGCAAAACAGCCACCATAGCGGCCAACATCCTCACCCATCAAAAACACCCGATCGTCCTTGCGTAAGGCCTCCCGGATCGCTTCCCGTACTGCTTCTCGATAAGTCAGTCGGATCATCTGTGGATTTTCCTTCATACCTCCCTCCGTTCTGAGTAAACAAAGCGTGTCAGATCTTCTACAGGTTCCCAAGTCCCCGCTTCTGCAAAGTCTACAGCTTCTTTAATTTCGTCGGCTACTTTCCGTTCCAGCTCATTTAAGTCCATCTCACTGACAAGCCCCTGGTTTTTAAGATACTCGATGAAGGTCTTAATGGGGTCCCGTTTCTTCCATTCCTCAACCTCAGCTTTAGTCCGATATAACTCTGTATCAAACGCCGAATGACCTCGGAAACGGTAGGTCCGACACTCTAGAAAATAGGGCCCTTCGCCGGCTCGCACGATCTCAACTGCTTTTTTGGCTGCTACCTCTACAGCCAGTACATCCATCCCATCCACAGCTTCAGCAGCCACGGCATAGCCGGCTGCCTTCTTGGCTAGATCCGTAATGGACTGAGATAATTGCAAGGCAGTTCCCATGGCGTATAGATTATTCTCACAAATAAATAAAACCGGAAGCTGCCAGAGAGCCGCAAGATTCATGGATTCATGGAATTCCCCTTCGGCAACAGCACCATCTCCAAAGAAGCAACAGGTTACACGTCGCTTACCCTGCATCTTGTCTGCCAGAGCCAATCCTACTGCGAGGGGCAAACCGCCACCAACAATGGCATTACCTCCATAGAAACGCGTCTTAGCATCAAAGAGGTGCATGGACCCCCCCCGACCCCGACTGCAACCCTCCTGTTTACCATACATCTCTGCCATAATCGCACCCGCAGGAATCCCCCGTGCCAGGGCATGACCATGTTCCCGATAGGTGGCCACGACGGCATCTTCAGGTCTGAGAGCTTCCATCACCCCCACGGCCACCGCCTCCTCACCATCGTACAGGTGCAGGAAACCACGGATCTTCATGGCCCCATACAATTCAGCCGACTTTGCTTCAAAACGCCGAATCCGAATCATCTGGTATAGCAGATGCAGGGCATGTTCACGACTGATAGGGACTATCCTCTGTGAGGGTATTGTCTCTGTATTCGTTGGCTTTATGATGGTTTCTGGACTCATTCACTTGTCTCCAAAGTGGATATATCGCCCTCCGGTAACCCCAGCTCGCGCGCCTTAAGCAACCGGCGCATAATCTTACCACTGCGGGTCCTGGGCAGATTGGCTTGAAATTCGATTTCTTTAGGTGCTACTGCTGACCCCAACCTGGAACGGGCGAAACCTAGAAGTTCCAGACGAAGTTTCTCGCTAGGTTCTATGCCAGGTTTAAGAGAAACAAAGGCTTTGACCAGCTCGCCGATCAATGGCTCAGGTTTGCCGATTACAGCTGCTTCAGCCACAGTTGGATGCTCCATTAGCACACTCTCTACTTCGAACGGACCCACCATGTGTCCAGAGGTTTTAATGATATCATCAGCCCGTCCTATAAACCAAAAGTAACCATCTTCATCACGTCTGGCCAGGTCACCGGTAAGGTACCAACCCCCTACAAAGCACTTCTGGTAGCGCTTCTCCTCATGAAGATATCCCCGGAACATGGAAGGCCAACCGGGCTTAAGCGCCAGCTCTCCTTCGACATGAGGCTCCTTCACTACTTCTACCTCATCTTTATCCTCATTTATCCGTCGGACGATAGCTGCTTCGATCCCAGGCAAGGGGCGTCCCATCGAGCCGGGTCGGATCTCCATGGAAGGAAAGTTGGCGATCATGATCCCACCGGTTTCGGTCTGCCACCAGTTATCATGAATCGGTAGCCCCAGTACCTGCTCGCCCCAAACAACTGCTTCGGGATTAAGTGGTTCACCAACACTATGAATGAGCCGCAAATGACTCAGGTCGTACTGCTGGCGTGGCTCGATCTCCATACGCATCAACCTACGAATCGCTGTGGGAGCTGTATACCATATGGTTACCCTTTGCTCTTCCAGGATGCGATACCAACGGGTTGCATCAAAATCGGCTTCATCAATAAGGTTGGTAATACCGTGGACCAGAGGCGCAATGATCCCATAGGAAGTACCGGTTACCCATCCAGGGTCGGCTGTACACCAGAAGATATCCTCGGGATGGAAGTCCAATACATACTTTCCGGTCACATAATGGGTTAACACAGCCTCATGTACATGAATGGCTCCCTTAGGCATTCCGGTGGTACCGCTGGTAAAATGTAAAAGTGCCATATCCTCTGGATCCGTCGGAGGGATTGTAAACTCACTGGCTGCTTCCTTCAGCCGTTTCGGTAGGGACCAGGTACCCGGGTTTATATCTTCGTCTATATCTGCCAACAATACATGTTGTAATTGCGGTAGGCGCTCCCGCATGTCGGCAACTTTCTGCCGATACAACCGTTCGGTAGTCACCAAAACTTTGGCATCTCCTCTGCTCAGCCGCTGGAAGATAGGCTCCGGACCAAAGGCAGAAAACAAAGGACAGAAGACGCTGGTGTTCTTTAGGGAACCAAGCGCAGCAATGTAAAGGCTGGGAATGCGGCCAGCCAGGACAAATACCCGATCACCCTTCCCCACACCCAGTCCCCTAAGCACGTTGGCAAAACGATTACTCTGCTCCCTGAGATCTCCATAAGTAAAGTCGCGGACTGACCCCTCCCTACTTAACCATCGGATGGCCAGGTGATCACGTCTTGGACCAGTGGCGTGTCGGTCAATAGCCTCATGGGCTATGTTCAGACCTTTGCCATCTGGCAAGCCGTCAAGTTCCCGACGTACCTCTTCCCAGGAAAAGGTAGCATAGGTTTTGTCATAGTCCAAGAGATTTGGCTTAACAGTCCAGGTATTTGGAAATTTCTTGATCGGTTTCCAATTCACAGGGCTTCCTTTCGCTTTCATGTTAGGGCCTATCTAGCTACCAGAATCCGTAAGCTCTTCTGATGTCTAGATCCCCTTACTTTGACTTCCAGTAAGATCAAAAAGGCCATTTCTCAAAGTATTTTCCCTCTTAGGATAGCAATTGAGGTGCCAACCCTAAAAATAGGGAATATAATCTTTGAAGCCTTTAAAACTATGATCCACCCTTAGTGCATGTTCTGAAAAAACTGGAACCCTCGAGAAGTACCAGGATAGACTTCCCTATCCCTCTACTCTTTTTCACTGTAAAAACCAGCTTGTCTTTTGTTTTCTGCTGGTGGAGGGCTTCGCACTCTTATTTCATGGGCAACTTAAAAAATTACCCATTACCTGAAGCTTTCTTCATTCTCCCCTTCGAGGATCTCTCCCTGCTTCCCTACGATCACGGGGTTTCTCCGTGGGGACGTTGTAACAGTATTGGTACGGAAGCACCTCGTAGCACCTTATCGGCGACGCTGCCTATAAGCAACCGTGTTAAACCTCCCCACCCGTGTGTCTCCATGGCAATCAGATCAATTCCCTGCTTACCTGCCTCCTCAAGGATGGCTGTGGATGCAAATCGGCTGAAAACCACTCTTACCTGGACTTGAAGCGATTGGGCCCTCAACCGTCCAGCTACCCCTTCCAGATACTCTTCGGCCTCTCTCTGCAATTGCTCTTGCAACTGGTGGTCCAGCCTGATGGAGTATTCAGTAGGTGGATAACCGATAGGCATCCAGGGCTCCAAGACTCGTAACAAGGTATAATCGGCCTGCATCAGTTTACCCAGTGCTACTGCGGGTTCCAGGATTTGCTCGGACAACGCCGATCCATCAAGGGGAATCAATATGTGTTGGAAGACCGGTTCATGGGCAAGATCTGGACCATCTTCCTTCTCTTCTAAGGGCCGTACCAACAAGATAGGTACTAACCCTTGCCGCACCAGCTTATCTGCCACACTTCCAAGCCAAAAGCGAGATAGAGCTCCTCGCCCGTGAGTTGACATCACTATGAGATCTGCGCCTATAGCCCTTACATGGTCATTGAGTACCTCAGAGATCTTCCCAATCTCCCCATCCAGTAATACAGAAGTAACAGGAACTTCCGAATCGGTTGCCAGACGTTTGACCACTTCAGCCAGGTAGGCTTGTTCATGCTCCCGATTCCGGGCTTCGAGTTCCTTATCGAAGATGACCATACCTTCTACGTATCTTGCCGGGATGGGCACATGCACCCGTGCCAGTTGGAGTGTTGCACCTGCCCGACGCGCAATGCTTCGCGCTACAGGCAGTGCGTATTCTGCGAATGTCGAGCCATCGAGGGGTACAAGAATAGATCGATACATACCTTTCCTCCTTAAATTCGAGATCGAGGATTGTGGATTGCAACTTCTCTCTCTATATCCTCTCTTGAATTCTTTACTAATTTACGCTGGTTTTGTTCGCCCTAAACGAATCCTTCCCTATTCGTCAAACGTGTTTTTATGGATCTTCCCTAACTGCCAAGGAGATACCGCAATACCTGTGCCAAAACCTCCAATTATGAAGATCCTGCTGCTACCCGGAGGGTTATAAGTCCCGGGTAAAGGAAGGTGGATAGCATCACAGATCCCTACAGGAAAATAAGAGCGGGCTTGTTTGTCCTAAAATCTTACGGTATCAGCAAAATTCCAATATCTGCTGGCTTATTAGACAATGTCAAAAATCAAGACAAAAATTCTTCAAATAGAGGGAAGACTTTATAGGGATAGGATGTTCAGATAATGCTAAAAATCAAGACAAAATTAACCTACCTGCAATTTGATCTTAATAAGAGAAAAAGAACGGTAACCGAAGTTTAGTTAAAAGAAGAATCTCTAAATTAGCCAAGGAATCCTAAAAAGGGAGACCTGGGGAACCCCATTCTATCCAATAGAAAGGATATCAGACTCTGTAGGTAAATGTTATTGCAGGAAACCTTCTATCTATGACGAAGGAGAGAAGAATGGTACCGGAAATGCATCTCTTTTTCAAAAGTTTGATGAATTTCAGAAACTTAATGAATGAGAAAATTTAAGGAAGAGGGGGTTTATATGGCTGCAAAAATGATAGAAGAAGAAAACAGAGCCGGGTTCCATCTTTTTAAGATAGCCGGAATTCAAATTACCTTAGACTATTCCTGGCTTATCGTCTTCGCTTTAGTGGTTTGGAGCCTTTCCGCCGGTTATTTTCCCCATTATTATCCAGGTCAAAGCAATCAGGCTTATTGGATTGCGGGGCTTATTGCAGCTTTTCTATTTTTTCTCTCCATTCTGATCCATGAACTTTCCCATTCTCTCGTGGCCATCCGTTTTGGAATTAAGATTCCCGAGATTATCCTTTTTATTTTCGGGGGGATCTCTCGGCTTTCAGAGGAGGCCAAAGATCCGAAAACGGAGTTAAAAATAGCCTTTGTCGGACCTCTGAGTAGCTTTGCTCTGGCCCTGATTTTCCGGGGAATGAAGATGGGTCTGGAGGGAAGCCAACCCTCCTTGAGCCTGGTTGTTTTGGATTATCTGATCTGGATCAATGTGGCTGTTGGTATTTTTAACCTTATCCCGGGATTTCCACTGGATGGAGGACGGATTTTACGAGCCCTTTGGTGGTGGAGGACCGGTTCCTTAACCCGGGCTACTCAAGTAGCCTCCAATATAGGGAAAGGATTCGCCCTGACCCTTATGATCTTGGGTGGGTTTCAAATTTTTATGGGAGCTTTGATAGGAGGCTTATGGTTCATTTTCATCGGGATGTTCCTACGAGGAATTGCTGAGAGTGGTTATCAGGAGCTGATTATAAAGCAGTCTTTGGAAGGTGTTCAAGTTCAAGAAGTGATGATCCAGGAGGTGATAAGCATCCCACCTGAGTTACCCCTCAGGCATCTGATCAACGAGTACTTCCTTCGATATGGATATCGAGGATTTCCGGTGGTTCAAGAAGGAAAAGTGCTCGGGATTGTCTCCATTGCTGATGTAAAGGATTTCCTTGAAGGGGAAGATGGGAACAGAACTGTAGAAGAAGTCATGATTCCCATAAGTAACAGCATCCTCATTGCTCCGGAAGCCTCTCTGGCAGAGGCCTTAAAGAAGATGGTTCAAGAAGGAGTAAGTCGCCTGTTGGTGGTGCGCGAAGATAAGATGGTCGGGATGATTACTAAAACAGGACTGCTCCGCTTTCTAGAGATCCGGCACATTCTTGAGACATAAAAGCGGGGACATAGCCCCGCTCTGGGGCTACCACACCCAGTTGGTTCTACTAACCCCGGACTTTATAGCACTATCTTCACATTGAAGTTCAATAGAGTTTGTAGGCCATGTTGCAAGGTACCCCTCATCTATTCAAAATAAATTTGGTATAAATTCAGCCGTGGAAAACAAAGTCGGGGAAAAGGAGAAGCGTCAGAATCAAGGCGAACAGGAGCGGAACGATCACAAAGGCATAAATTAAAGGTTTCTCATATTTCAGGTGCATGTAGTTTAGAATAACCAACAAAGCCTTGATTCCAGCAGCAGTAAAAATTAGAAAACTTGCCAGAGATTTTGGCAAGATCAGACTGGATAGAACTGAGACAACTACCAGGGCCATGAGCCAGACCCATATAAGAAAGTAATTGGGATGATGTTTATCTTCCATTTTCTTTCGTCTAACGTTGCTCCAAGCAAAGCGAAGACTCTAACTCTATGCGGAGTAAAAATCTTCCCTTAACCTGTTCAGTAGAGGCAGGTTTTAAACCTGCCTCTACGGATAAGGTATAATTTCATTATCAACCCAAAACGATATCCGGACTGTCAAGTTAGGTAAAGAAGTGGAAAGAGGAAGATCCAGACTATATCGACAAAATGCCAGTATAAACCGGCCAGTTCCACACGATGCTCATTTGGTTTTAGGGCATTTCCAAGGGCCTCCATAAAAAGAATAATATTGACGATGACCCCGGCCAGGACATGAAGAGCGTGGAGGCCGGTCATCCCATAGTAAAAGGACCAGAAGACTCCGGTACCCGGCGTAAAGCCATGGGCGAGTTTACCGGCATATTCAAAAGCTTTAACGCCTAAAAAAACCAGGCCCAGGAGGATAGTAAGAAATAGAAAGGTTCGAAGTTTTTTGGAGTCCCCCTTTTCCACGGCATCAAAGGCTAACACCATGGTCATACTACTGGTAAGGAGGACCAGCGTGTTGAATAAGGCAAGGGAAAAGCTCAGATGTGCTGCCGCTTCTGGCCATCCTCCACTACCAAGACGAACTACGAGGTAGGAACCGATCAACCCTCCAAAGACTGTAATCTCTGAGGCGAGAAAACACCATACTCCTGCCTTTCCACTGGGGATACCGGTACCGGTTAAGGTCATGGATTCTATTTTCATGTTAAGAGCATCTTTCATTTTTTTACCTCCTCTAGTTCAGGTTGATTCTGGGGGAGCCAGTCTTCGGCGGTCTCAGGTAAGCTATACTCATAAGGACCCCGGTAGACCGTCGGTATTTTATGGAAATTTTCGTGGGGTGGTGGCGATGAGGTACTCCATTCTAAAGTATTTGCCTGCCATGGATTTGGTCCGGCTATTCTCCCACGAAACAGACTCCAGAAGAAGTTGATTGCGAAGATTCCCTGACTAATCAGGAGAAGAATCGCAGAACCGGTGATGAACACGTTGATGGGTTGCAACGGCTGCAAGAACTCATACTGCATCGGGTTCGCAATCCGTCGCATCATCCCTCCAATACCCAGGAAGAACATGGGGAAGAAGGTGGTGTTGAAGAGAATAAAGGTTAGCACGAAGTGGATTTTTCCCAGTGTCTCGTTCATCATCCGTCCAAACATCTTTGGAAACCAGAAGTAGAGTCCGGCAAATCCACCAAAGAACACGGCACTGAAAAGGGTATAATGGAAATGGGCTACGACGAAGTAGGTATCATGGAAGTAAATGTCTACAGGTGCTGAACCCACAAAAATACCCGTTAAGCCTCCGATAAGAAACACTCCTAAAGTACCAAGGGCGAAGAGCATGGGGGTTGGGAAGCTAATTGATCCTTTCCACAGAGTGGCGATCAGGGCAAATACAATAAGGGCAAAGGGAACAGAGATAAGAATGGTAGTAATGCTGAAAGGCATGGCAAGTCGGGGGTCTATACCACTTACATATTGATGGTGTGCCCAGACGATGAAGCTGAGGATGCCAGCCACAATTGTGGAGTAGATAATTGGGCGATAACCGAAAATCGGCTTTCGGCTGAAGACAGGTAAGATCTCCAGAATAATTCCAAGGGCAGGCAGAAGAATGACATAAACTTCTGGATGGCCGAAGAACCAGAACAGATGTTGCCACAGGAGAGGTTGTCCACCACCTTCCGGAACATAAAAGGTTGTCCCTATCACGCGATCTAGCAGAAGCATCACAGCTCCAGCTATCAAGGGTCCCACAGAGAGCATGAAGACAACACCTGCGGTTATTTGCATCCAAACGATGAGGGGTAAACGGAAGAGGGTCATTCCAGGTGCCCGCATATTGAGGGTTGTAGTCAGAAAGTTAATTCCTCCCATAAGGAAGGCGGCAAACTCTAGGGCAATGGCCACAATCCAGAGGTTCATGCCCCAGTTTACACCTGTGTAGATTGCCTTGGCAGAGAGGGGTGGATACCCGGTCCAGCCTGCAGATGCAGCCCCTCCTGGTACAAAGAGAGAAATCAACAACACCAGCGACGCAAGGGTAAAGACCCAAACAGAAAGCATGTTGAGCCGGGGAAAGGCCATATCCCGAGCTCCAATCATCAGAGGGATAAGATAGTTCCCGAAGACCGCCAGGAGGAGGGGCATGGCTACGAAAAAGACCATAATCGTCCCATGCATGGTGATGAGCACATTGTAAAATTCGGGCGGAACAACTCCTTCATACATGAAGGGTTCCGGGATCCAACTGGCCCCAGGTGCCGCCGTTTCAGGATAAGCGAGCTGCCAACGGATCAGATATGCTGCAAACCCACCCAGGACCGCCCAGAATAAGCTTAAAGCGAGATACTGCTTGGCAATGACCTTATGGTCAGTGGAAAAGACATACGTACGCCAGAAACCCTTTTCCTCATGATAAGTTCCTTGCGTAACATCCCCAAGAATATTACTCATGGATCACCTCCTAGAAGCAAAAAGCAGAGAGCAAGTAGGCGTCTCTGCCCTTGGCCTCCTCATACATCAGGGTTTATGGGGCCAGTTTTTCTGTACCCATTTCTCATATTCATCGAGAGAATGCACAATTAAAGAACCTTCCATACCGGAATGTCCAAAACCACATAGTTCGGCGCAAGGCAGGGGATAACGACCTGGCTTTGTTGCCTCAAACCAGGCTTCAATAGTTCGTCCCGGCATCACATCCTGCTTGAGGCGAAGATTCGGGAGAAAGAAACTATGAATGACGTCTTTTGACCTGAGGACCACGTGTACAACCTTATTCACCGGAACATGCAGTTCGTTCTCCATCTCAAGATCATCTGCCGTTCCTAATTTTCCATCTGGTCCTGGATACGCGATCTCCCAATTGAACTGCTTCCCGGTGACTCCTACCAGCAGGTCGCTGGACGGCGCATCAATCTTGATCTTGGCCCAAACCTCCGAACCCTGAAAATCAATCCACAGATCCAGAGCCAGTACGATCAAGAGAGGAACAAGTAGCCAGCCGGCCTGCGTCAGACTATCCCCCCGGACGTAGGCTGCCTTCTGACCCTCTTGGCGACGATATCGGAGCAAAAAAACAATAATCACCCCATAAGTTAAGAAAAACCATACGCCCGTGATGTAATAGATGTGATACATAAGGGAATCAATATCCCCTCCGTAAGTGGAAATATTCTCCGGTAACCAGCTTAACATAAGTTAAAGCCATTCACCTCCTTTCTTATCTTGTTATCCGATAAAACGGTTGCAGCACCCTTACACAAATAAAGAGAGAACATATGCAACCGCTTATAAGGACGACTAACCCATCGCCTTTACAGATTTTGGTGCCATATCCCTTCTCCAGAATGCTCTTTCAACTTGAAAAGGCTATTCTGACTTACCACCTTAAGCGTTGATAGGAACGAAGCAACCTTTGGGATGAGGGAGATTGCTTCGTCCCTATCCCTCCCACAGAAATGGGTTTAATATCAACTTGAGCTCATGCAATGGGCATTCCATATTTCCCGAAACATGCGTAAGATATTGTAATATCGATAATTACATCCAATGAATCAGATGCAAGAATAGGGTCTTTGAAACCCTGATATCTGTCCTGGAATCTTACGACATCCATGGAAGTCCCATATTTATGGGATAAGCGAGGTGACGTCAGAGGTTAAGACAAAAGACAGTCCAAACTCCATAGCTTACAAAACAGGTTTTTGGGAGTAATTCGGAGAAGACTCCTGCTCTCTACTCTAAGCCTTTCAAGACACCTGAGATCGATATATCAAGGGACCCCTCTGCCAGGGGTGAGAAAACTTGTCCTTCCATAGAGTTGATTAAAAAGTCCCGGCGAAATCCCTTAACCAGACTCCCACTAGGTAAGCCAGAGTTGCTGCACAACCACCGACCAGAAGTGTTTCCAAGCCTGAAATTAAAAGCGGGCGATCCAGCACCCATCCTTTGAGGACTCCAATCAGAAAGAATGACAATCCTGTCGCAGAAATACTCATGAAAAAGATTCCCTGTCCGGTCAGGTACGTTGCCAGTAAAAATGGCAGGAGCGGAATCAGGCCGGCGAGGAAAAATCCGATAAATGTGACTATCCCTGCCTTGAGGGGTGCTGGGCTCTCAAGTTGAAGCCCTAGTTCCTCGGTGAGCATCGTATCAACCCACCGCCTACGATCCCGGGTAATGACCTGAACAATTTCATCAAGGACAAGCCCTTCAAAGCCTTTGCGGGAGAAGATCTGCCGTATCTCTTCACGCTCCCCCTCTGGAACCTCATCGATATGTTTTTCTTCTATTCGACGAGCCCTCTCTGTTTGCTCTTTATCACTCTTGGCCCGTTGGTAGTTGCTGACAGCCATGCTAAAGCCATCCGCCAGCAAATTAGCCAGACCGAGTATCATGGCTATACCCTGGGGAAGGTTTGCACCCACCACACCTGACACAACAGCGAATGTTGTGACACAACCATCGATAGCTCCCAGAACTGCATCACCCAGATAGCTATGCTTCTTTTTAGCTGCCAGTCGTTGTGCTATGGCTTCGGGAATATGTTCCGCCTCGAGTTCTTTGCGGCGATAGTTAAAGTTCATACTCTTAGAGCTTATACCAAAGTCCCGAATGGAAATATTGCCATGGGTAGGCCAGTACTATCCTCCATTCGGCTAAGTCATCGCAGAAGATATTGTACCTCTAGTTAATACGTAATTTGAACTAACTTAAAAATAAGTTAACCCTAAAATTAGGGGTCTATCTTTTTGTATAAATCTATTATAACCCGATTGGCAGTTCCATAAGTTCTTGTAAAGTTAGTTTTAATTAATTTTAGAAAGCAGTAATCTTTCAAAGAAACCAAAACGCCTTTTGTTTGATCCTGGGATCAATTAACTTTGCTAAGGGATTTATCTATACAAAACCCCTACCTCATGGGGAAGAAAGGTCGAAAGTATAAATTCATAACAAGTTGATCAACCTGAGATGAAGTTGCTTGACATCCGGGGGGAAAGACCCCTATATTTGAGAAGGTAAGTTATCGCATTCATACCCTATGAAACTATTACCTGATGACGTAGGGATGATTATAAGGACTATCCTTAAACAAGGTAGCCGTGAGGGATTGCTCCTTGCGGTTTACGTGGTGTTTTAAGGGGGAGAAAATGAAATATCTCCCTTCTGTCTTAGAAGGTTGAGGTAATTCCCCTTCCTACTTTTCGAAACGACCGGAACTTTTAGAGGTAAGGATAAAATCCCATGAACTCTCCTAAAATTTTAATCGTCGATGACAACAAAGAAATGGCCCTCACCCTCTCCCTCCTCTTCGAAAACCACGGTTACATGACCCTGGTAGCTCTATCCGGGAACGAAGCCCTTGAGACTCTCAAGGGTCAGGAGGATATCGGCCTGGCCCTTGTGGATCTGATGATGCCTCTGCTGGATGGGATTACCCTCATGGAGAGGATCAAAGAAGTAGATTCCGACATCACTGTCATTATCATGACCGGCTATGGAACCATCCAGACCGCTGTGGAAGCCATCAAGCGAGGAGCTGATGACTACATTTTGAAACCCTTCGATGAGGATATGATCTTGAAGAAGGTGGGTCGGGCCATGGAGATGTACGAGCTGAAGAAGAAAGTGGTCCAACTTCAGGATCTGCTGGATGGTGCTTCGGGGTTTGAGGAACCCATAGCAACCTCAAGGGCCATGCGAGGGGTTATGGAAAAGGTGGTTGCAGCTTCTCGGTCCGATGTTCCGGTGTTACTCGTTGGAGAGACGGGTACCGGTAAGGAGGTTTTGGCCAGAATGATCCATCGCCGGAGTCGGAGGCGGGATAAACCCTTTGTACCCATCAACTGTGGCGCCTTACCCCAAGAGTTGATCGAGAGCGAACTTTTTGGATACAAGAAGGGAGCCTTTACCGGGGCTTTACACGATCATAAGGGGCTCTTTGTAACGGCCAGTGGAGGGACTTTGTTTTTAGATGAGATCAGCGAGATGCCTAAAGATGCCCAGGTGAAGCTGCTTCGAGTTCTTCAGGATAGAAGAGTTCGGGCTCTTGGAGAGACGCGAGAAGTGGAAGTAGATGTACGGATCTTATCCGCTTCTAATCGTCCGGTGGAAGAGCTTAAAGGTCGATGGATCCGTGAGGATCTGTATTATCGAATTTCAACATTGACGATTCTGATCCCACCTCTTCGAGAAAGGCGGGAGGATATTCCGTTACTTGTGGAGAGGTTTTTGAGAAAGTACGGAGAGAAGTACGGACATAAATTAAAGTTAGAAAAAGAGGCCCTCGGTCTCCTGATGGATTATTCATTTCCTGGGAACGTGCGGGAGTTAGAGCATATTATTGAAGGGATTGCAGCCACAGCCGATGACCAGAGGAGTGTGACGGTCCAGGATCTTAAATCTGTGTTAAAGGGAGCTTCTTCAGAAGAAAGCTTAGAGGGCCGGAAAGGTGTTCCCCTTTACCATGCTTCAACCCTTTCCCTGGAGAAGCTGGAGAGGTTTGCCATTGAGCAGGCCTTGCGAATAGCTGAAGGGAATAAATCCAGGGCGGCTGAGATTTTGGGAATTTCTCGAGATTCCCTCTACCGAAAGATGAAGCAGTATGGAATTTCTGCTTGAGCTTTTCATAAGACAACTGTGAATACCTATTTGCCTTCCCTATGGTCATTATTCACGTCCTCTAGAGAGGAAACCAAATCTATTTTTTAAGAAATGCAAATGGGTATAGGCCAAACAAAGGATACATGAAACGACGAACTGTTTTCCGCCTTCCTAAGAGCCTCTACGGTGCGGTTTTTGAAAGTGCAGAGGTTGCCTTCTCTATACTGGATTCTGAGTTTACCATCCTGGAAGTGAATCGCCAGACATGCGAATTGTACGGTTACAGGCGAGAAGAGATATTGGGACGAAAGATAAATATTCTGTTTCCAGCCGAAGTAGACCCCATCTCTCTGCTTCATCAATCCTTGTTTGGGACCAGGAAGAACCACTTTGAAATAGAAGCCCTAAGAAAAGATGGAGCCAGAATTCCTGTATTGATCCTGGCCCATGCCATGGACACACCAGAAGGGAAGTATATTCTTCTTTCTTCAAAGGATCTTATCAGGGAGAGACAAATAGAAGAGGAAATACGGAGAAATGAACACCATCTGAGGAATATTCTCAACAGTTTGTTGGTATTCGTCGGTGTGTTGACCCCCGATGGAGTACTCATCGAAGTCAATCAGACTGCGTTAGAGGCAGCTTTACTGAAGCCTGAGGAGGTCATCGGAAAATTCTTTGAAGAGACCTACTGGTGGTCTTACTCGCCTCTCATCCAGGTTCAACTTCGAGCGGCGATTCAACGGGCTGCCCAGGGAGAGAAATCCCGCTACGATGTTGTGATGCGTGTAGGAGAGGGTCATTTCATCACCGTGGACTTTGCTCTTGTTCCAGAGTTTGATCCGGCAGGACAGGTCAGTCATCTCATAGCCTCGGCTGTGGATATCACGGAACGGAAGCAGGTGGAGGAGGCCCTCAGGCAAAGTGAGGAAAGAGCCCGGGCCATTGTAGATACCAGCGTTGATGGAATCATTACCATCGATGAGAGGGGAAGTATTGAACTGTTCAATAAAGCAGCCGAACGGATATTTGGTTACCGGGCCGAAGAGGTCATAGGCCAAAATGTATCCATATTGATGCCGCCACCTTATCGGGAAGAACACAATCGATATATGAGGAATTATCTGGAAACAGGTAAGAAAAAGATTATTGGCATCGGTCGTGAGGTCCTAGGACAACATAAGGATGGGACGACATTCCCCATTGATCTGGCCGTAAGTGAAGTGCACCTGGGAAACAGACGGATATTTACCGGGATCGTGCGTGATATTACCGAACGTAAGCGGGCCGAGGAGCAATTACGTGAGCAGGCTACTCTGCTTAACCAGGCACAGGATGCCATTGTTGTTCGGGATTTAAAGCACCGGGTTCTTTTTTGGAATAAAAGTGCTGAACGTATCTACGGCTGGACAGCAGCAGAGGTTATCGGTAAGAATATTCAGGAACTTTTGTATCGAGGAGACCTCTCTCAATTTGAAGAAGCTCATCGGACATTGATGGAGAAAGGAGAATGGCGAGGGGAGTTGAAGCAATTAACCAAGGACGGCAAGGAGATTATAGTAGAAGGCCACTGGGCCCTGGTACGCGATGATAAAGGTCTACCTAAATCGGTCCTTGTCATCAATACGGACGTTACGGAGAAGAAAAAACTTGAAGCCCAATTTCTCAGGGCTCAGCGGATGGAGAGCCTTGGCACACTGGCAGGGGGAATTGCCCATGACCTGAACAACGTTTTGGCTCCAATCCTTATGGCGATTAAGCTTCTCCAGCGGAAGTTCACTGATGAGCAGAGTCAACGTTTACTTGCAACCCTTCGAAGCAGCGCCGAACGTGGGGCTGGCATAATCAATCAATTGCTTTCATTTGCCCGAGGGGCCGAAGGGGAACATATCGTGCTTCAACCCAGGCATTTAATCAAGGAAATAGAGAAAATTCTGAAGGAGACGTTGCCGAAATCGATTCAGATTCACACGATTATCCCAGAAGACCTGTGGTCCATCCATGGAGATGCAACCCAGTTGTATCAAGTCTTAATGAACCTTTGTGTTAATGCACGAGATGCCATGCCCAAAGGGGGTAAGCTGACCCTAGAAGCCGAGAATATACAGTTAGATGCAAGCTATGCCCGCATGCATCTGGAAGCCAAATCGGGTCCGTTTGTTCTTATCACTGTGACCGATACCGGAGTGGGAATCCCGGCTTCCATTCTGGATAAGATTTTCGAACCTTTTTTTACTACCAAAGAACATGGTCAGGGGACGGGGTTGGGATTGTCCACGGCTTTAGGGATTGTGAAAGGTCATGGTGGATTTATCAATGTTTATAGTGAGATAGGAAAAGGGACCCGGTTCAAAATCTATCTACCTGCGATAAAGACGGAGGGGACGGAGCAAAGGGAAGAAAAGCATCCCGAGTTACCGATGGGCCACGGAGAGTTAATTCTGGTAGTCGATGATGAGGTACCGATCCAGGAGGTTACCAAAGAGACGCTGGAGAGCTATGGCTATAAGGTGTTGACGGCAAGTGACGGTGCCGAGGCGGTAGCGCTGTACGCAGAGAACAAAGAGAAAATTCAGGTGGTACTCCTGGACATGATGATGCCGTATATGGATGGTCCTGCGACGATTCGAGCGTTACAGAAGCTTAATCCACAGGTCAAAATCATAGCTGCCAGTGGATTGAAGATGAATGGGAAAGCAGTTGAAATGGCCGAAGGAGGCATTAAAACATTTTTGTCAAAGCCGTACACTGCAGAAAAGCTCTTGAAAACCCTGGCAGAGGTCCTCAACTCCAGGTAAAAATCCCGGAAAGCCCAACTTTTTATCCCCAAGTTAAAGATTAAATCCTGTACGAACAACTCAGTTCTGGTTATAAGATCTCAAAACTCTCAAGGCCTCACCGGAGTGGCCCGTTAAGCTTCCTTTGATTATCCCTAAGATAGCCCCTGATGGAGCTAAAAGATACGCAGCTTTCATACACCCTCCAGTCAATACCTTGAAACTCTATGCCGGGAATCCTTTTTACAGCGAGGTAGAATCACTGCATCCGCATTCTCAGATAGAACCCAAGAATGAGAAAAACAGGTCGCAGACCGAAATGTCAGGTCCAGGTTCAAAACCTTACTTTTTTCTTGACACCCTATTAAGTTTTTGCAAGATTTTTTATCAGATCTTTTTAACTCTTATATTGAGTTTATTGGTGAAATTTGTTATCCAGAGGCGGGCACGTACAACGTGCCCTTCTTTATGAAGATCATTCCTGGTATACCTTCTAAAGGTAGGGGGTAACTTTAAATTAATACTTTGTTTACTTCGTCTTGCGTAATTTTTAAGTTACCCTCCCCTTCCAACCCCCTCTGTAGGGGCGGGAGGCCTCCCGCCCCTACAGAGGGGGCACTTGGGGGGTTGATCTGGAGATTTGCCGGCTCCCCTCTCCCACGCTGTGGGAGAGGGGCCCGGGGGTGAGGACAGAGAGTTACACAGCGTTACAAAGTATCAAGGTTCAGGGTAAAGTAAAATAACTATTTAAGCAAGAAAAGGAGAGGATATGTCTATAAAAACCGTTAAATGCTTTATTGCTGTTATATCGGCTATTGCTTTTCTTTCAGCAAGTTTCTTACCCGGCCAAAGCGCAGCACAGGATCAGTCTCCTATTAAGATTGGTGGTCTGGCCATTCTATCAGGTCCTCTTTCAGGTTACGGGAAAACAGGCCCCATGGGAGCCGAACTGGCCGTTAAGGAAATCAATGCGAAAGGAGGGATTTTAGGAAGAAAGGTAGAGTATATCGTTCGAGATGATGAAGCCAAACCTGATACCGGCGTACGACAGGCCAGAAGGTTAATTCTGGAAGATAAAGTCAATTTTCTGATAGGGGTCACCAGCAGCGCAGTACTTTTGGCAGTTATGGAGATTGCTAAGGAGAACAAAACCATTCTGGTTGGAACGGATGCAGCTACGGCCCGGGCTACCGGTGAAAAATGCAATAAGTATTTTTTCAGAACCTCTAACAATGCCGCTCAGGATTCTCGATCTGCGGCTTTTATTATGGCCGAAAAACCTTATAAGAAATGGGCCGTCATAGCTCCGGATTATGAGTACGGTCATTCCATGTGGGATAATTTCATAGGGACTTTGAAAAAACTTAAACCGGATGTGGAAGTAGTAGCAGAGGCCTGGCCCAAGTTAAACGCAGAAGATTACTCGCCTTATATTACCCAGGTCCTTCAAGCCCAACCGGAAGCAGTTTTCTCAGCCCTTTGGTCTGCAGGAAATATTAACTTTGTTAAACAGGCCAAACCCCATGGTTTCTTTGACAAAATTCAGTTGTTTGCCATCGGGGCCGGACTTATGTATGAAGTCGTTAAAACCCTGGGCAACGAAATTCCCTTTGATAAGTATTGGGGAAGTAGCCGCTACTTTCCCTTCGCCGAGGATAAATTAATTCCCGATACGCCCAAAAATCGAGAGTTTATAGAAGCCTATAAAGCAGCTTATGGGGATTACCCCGAGTATCTTGCTGAAGAAACTTATGCCGGGATCTATTTTATCAAAGCCATGGTAGAAAAAGCAGGTAGTCTCGATGTAGAGGCACTGATCAAAGCCGGAGAAGGGCTTAGTTTTGAAGCTCCGGAAGGTACAAAATACATCCGACCGGAAGATCATCAAGTCGTAGAAGATGTGGTCTGGGGACGGTTAGGGCCCAGTAAAAAATACCCCTTCCCAGCATTGGTCGAGTACGTAATCGTTCCGGGTTCGAAGGCAACTCCGCCGGTAGAGGAAACAGGGTGTAAGATGCAGTAATTTAGAGACGCGGGGACACGGGGACGCGGAGACACGGGGACATGGGGACACGGAAACACAGGGACACGGGGATATGAGACGTGGGGATTCAAGGGCATGAAGGTATTGGTAATCATCTTTTTTCTTATCTCTTTGTCCTCGCATTTCTGCATCCCCGTGTCTCCGCGTCCCAAATACTAATGGCCTTTCTCTTCCTTCAGTTCCTAAACGGGCTTAACTATGGGATGGTCTTGTCTTTGATTTCATCTGGATTAAGCCTGGTATTCGGAGTTCTCGGCGTTTTGAATTTTGCCCATGGTTCCTTATATATGTTGGGGGCTTATGGCGCTTTTACGTTTCTTCAATACTTCCAGAATCTTTCCATGGGATTCTGGCTTGCCCTTTTGCTGTCGGTTCTAAGTGTAGGAATCATAGGTGGGATTATCGAAATTGTCTTCCTCCGACCCGTTTATCGCCGCCCCCATGCCTATCAACTTCTTTTGACCTACGGATTGATTCTCATCCTGGACGATTTAGTAAAAATGACCTGGGGGACCGATTATAAAGTTGTTCCAAAGCCTCAGGCTCTGTCGGGATCTGTAAAATTTTTTGGAGACGCCTACCCGGCCTACGACCTGTTTATCATCTTCCTAGGCCCCCTGGTAGCCCTGGGACTCTGGGTGCTCGTCTATAAAACCAGGTTGGGGATGTTTATTCGGGCTGCTTCCTTAGATCGGGAAATGACCGATGCCCTCGGGATCAATGTTCCCGCCTTATTTACCCTGGTATTTATGCTGGGCTCTTGTCTGGCTGCACTGGGTGGTGCACTGGTTGGCCCCATTCGGACGGTTTCTCCCGGTATGGGAATCAATATCATTATCGATGCCTTTGTGGTAGTCATTGTAGGCGGACTGGGAAATTTACAAGGGGCTTTTCTGGGCTCTTTAATCATAGGTCAGTTGGAATCTTTCGGAATTTTGATTATCCCCCGATTTAATATTGCTTTCATTTTTATTTTGACGGCGATTATCTTAATTACAAGACCTCAAGGATTGGTTGGAAAAGCAAGGATTTAAAGAATAAAAGGTCATAGGTAAACTATAGTCGGTTACCTGGATTAAATGTTACCTGTGATATAGGACAGAGAAATTGAAATCTTCCTCTTTCCCCCTGATCGGCTGGCTTCTATTCATAGGTGTGTGGATTTATTTGCCTTACTGGGTTTCCGCATTTAAACTTCTTCTTTATATTGAAATCCTCATCATGGCCCTTTTAGCCACCAGCTTTAATCTGCTGTTCGGCTATACAGGTCTCCTCTCCTTTGGACAGGCTGCTTACTTTGGTATCGGCGCTTATGTCTGTGGACTTATGTTGATGAAGATTTCTTCTTCCTTCTGGCTGGCCATTTTAGTGGGGGTTATTTTTGCAACCCTCTCGGCATTCGCTATAGGATTTTTCTGCGTACGATTGACCGGGATCTACTTTTCCATGCTGACCCTCGCCTTTGGTCAGATGGTTTATGCCATCGCTTTTAAATGGTACGATGTGACTGGTGGAGATAATGGCCTGGTGGGGGTTCCTAAACCCACTGTTAGCTTTTTTGGATTGATCTCCCTGGATTTGGCTTCTCCTCTGTATTATTATTATTTTGTCCTGGTCTTTTTTATCCTTTCTACCTTTCTGCTTTGGAAAATAGTACATTCTCCTCTGGGATATATATTACGGGGAATTCGAGAGAATTTAGAAAGGGTAAATTTCTCAGGTCTTGAAGTGAAAAAATTTCAATTGATCGCCTTTTCCATTGCAGGTTGCTTTGCTGGATTGGCCGGGGCGCTTTATGCACCCTTCGCCAGTACTGTATCCCCGGATGTGGTGGGCTGGACGAAATCTGCAGAGCCTGTTTTAATGACCCTTCTGGGCGGAAGTGAAGTATTTCTTGGTCCTATCTTGGGATCCTGGCTGTTTCTTCTGTTAAAAGATTATATCATCTCCCATACCGATTTCTGGGAAATTTACTTCGGTGTAACCCTTGTTTTCCTGGTCATTTTCTTACCCGGTGGAGTGATGGGATTCTTGAGAACTCTGTGGAGTAGAATAGCGCGAGGGGGTAGAAGGATAGGCGTGTAGAAGGGGGGTATGGGAGTATGGGAGTGGGGGAGTAAGGATGTAAATCTTCCTATACCCCATACTCTCCCACTCCCATACAAGGTAGTTCCTGGGCCGTGGCGGTTATTCTTGAAACCAAACAATTGACGAAAAGCTTTGGAGAGCTCCGGGCTGTAGATCAGGTAAATCTTTCGGTTGAGGAAGGAGAAATCCGGGCCATTATCGGCCCCAATGGGGCCGGAAAGACAACCCTTTTCAACCTGATCTCCGGACGAATTCCGGTAGACTCCGGACAAATCCTCTTCCGGGGAGAAGATATTACAAACCTTCCGGTTCCTAAAATCCTCCGTTATGGAATCAGCCGATCTTTTCAGATCACCAATATCTTCCCCAAGTTAACCGTCTTTGAAAATGTCATGATTCCGGTACTATCTCGTATTGGAAAAAGTCTGAATTTTATCACCCCGGCCAAGAAAATTCCCAAGGTAAATGAAGAAGTTTATAAGGTTTTGGAGAGTATCGGTCTGACGGAGAAGGCCTATCTCCCCGCTACTGCTCTGTCCCACGGGGATCAGAAACGGTTGGAGATGGCTATAGCTCTGGCCAATCAACCCACGTTGATGCTCTTAGACGAACCCACGGCAGGAATGTCCCCAGAAGATACTGCTCAAACCGTAGAGCTTATCAAAAAAGTTTGTCAAGAGCTGGCAATTACCATTGTTTTTACCGAACACGATATGGAGATTGTTTTCTCCATTTCAGATAGAATTTCGGTTTTGCATCAAGGCCGCATTATTGCAGAGGGAAAACCTCAAGATATTCGATATAACGAACGGGTTATTGAAGCCTATTTGGGAGAGGTTCCGTGATTTTGGAAGTTTCACATATTAACACGTTTTATGGGATGAGTCATATCTTGCATGATGTTTCTCTCCAGGTTGATAAAGGGGAAACCGTTTGTCTGTTGGGTCGAAATGGTGCCGGGAAGACCACCACTTTTCGGAGTATCATGGGTTTAACTCCTCCAAGATCCGGAAGTATCCGATTTAAAGGTATTGAAATCGTCGGAAAGCGTCCTTTTCAAATCGCCCGATTGGGAATTGGTTTTGTCCCTGAAGATCGAAGGATCTACTCAGATTTAACGGTACTTGAAAACTTAAAAGTAGCCCAGCGAAAACCCCGGAATGGCCGAGAGGAGTGGACGATTGAGAAGATCTTTGAGATCTTTCCAAAGCTTCAGCAACTCCAGGCGCGACGAGGTCTTCACCTCAGTGGCGGCGAGCAGCAAATGTTGACCATTGCCCGTACGTTGATGGGAAATCCGGACCTCCTTCTGTTGGATGAACCTTCGGAGGGTCTGGCCCCGCTCATTGTTAAAATGCTTGGAGAACTTATCCAACGGATCAAACAGGAAGGAGTTACCGTCCTTCTGGCCGAGCAAAATTCTAAATTTGCCATGAAGCTATCAGATCGTGGTTATGTCATCGACGATGGACGGATCCGTTATCACGGGAATATTCAAGAGCTTTCCGAAAACGAAGAAATCAAGAGGCGATATCTGGCCGTATAATCAGGAAACGCAGGCAGCAGGGGTTAGAAGTTAGAAATCAGACGTCGAAGGTCGGTCAAGATTCCTTCTTCTGGCTTCCAATTTTTGACCCTTTAAATTATGGACATTCCCATAGAAAAAGTTGTCCAACGGTATATAGAGAAGAATAAAAAGTCGATGCAGCTCTACCAAAGGGCCCAAAATTCCCTTGCAGGAGGTATTACACGAACCAGTACTTATTTCCAGCCTTTTCCTGTGTATATGGAACGTGGGGAGGGTTGTATGCTTTACGATGTGGATGGAAACGAGCGTGTAGATTTCCTGGGTAATTATACCTCCCTGATCCATGGATACCATCATCCAAAAATCACAGAAGCCGTTGCCAGACAAATCCAAAAAGGGTCGTGCTTTGGTGCTCCAACGGAACAGGAGATCAAACTTGCCGAACTTCTCATCTCGCGGGTTCCTTCCATCGAACGGATCCGCTTTGCTTCCTCCGGTTCAGAGGCCATTATGTTTGCCCTTCGACTGGCTCAAGGATTTACAGGAAGACACAAGATCGCCAAGATTGAAGGAGGGTTTCATGGCTCTTACGATTATGCCCTTATGAGTATGCATCCTCCTTTAGATCAGGTCGGTCCTGTGGAATCTCCGGCTGTTATCCCGGATGCTGTAGGAATCTCACCGGCCATCCCCGGGCAGATGGTTATCCTTCCCTTCAATGATCAGAAAAACAGCGAGCGTCTGATTATGAAACATAAACATGAGCTTGCCTGTGTGCTTATCGAACCCATCCTGGGAGCAGGGGGTATAATCCCGGCCAGGAAAGAATACCTGCAGTTCCTTCGAGAGATTACCCGACAATATGGAATCTTATTGATTTTCGACGAGATCATCTCCTTCCGGGTCCGTTTGGGTGGAGCTCAAGAAATGTATGGCATTCGCCCCGATCTGACGACTTTAGGAAAAATTATCAGCGGGGGTTATCCAGTTGCAGCTTTTGGTGGATGCGAAGACATTATGGCCCTGATGGATCCAAGAAATGGAACTCCCAGAATTCCCCACAGCGGTACCTTTAATGGAACTCCCGTAGGTATGGCCGCCGGATTGGCCGCTATGGAGGCGTTGACCCCTGAAGCCATGGATCGAATTAACCAGATGGGAGAAAAACTCCGAACTATGATCACCGAGACCTTCAAAAAACGGGGTGTTAAGGCTCAGGTGACCGGGGTTGGCTCTCTCTTTAATATCCACTTCTCAACAGAAGAAATCCTGGATTATCGATCGGCCCAACGAGGAGATATGAAAAGCCGAAATCAACTTTTCTTCTCTCTCCTGAATCGAGGGATCTTCCTGGCTTCCAGAGGGTTGGGCTGTATCTCGACGGCTATGACGGGAGAACACCTGGATCGGTTCAATACCAGCTTGAATGACGCGTTAGCAGAAGACATGGGATATTAACGGCATGGCTCAGGTCCATGGAATAGATAGCTAAAGCGTAGAAAAACCCATTTTCCTTGACAATTACTCCCATGAAACATACCTTTTTGCTTGATCCTCTTTTATTCCCAAAAATACCCATTCCTATGAAAAGGCTATGACATTACCGTAGGGGCGGAAGGCCTTCCGCCTGTACTTTGGATATAACGCGGGGGGAAGTGACCCACGGGTCGTCCCCAGGTGTAGAAAGGCTTTTATGGCTATAAATGAAGTATTACGGAAAGGAGAAAGAGAATGAAAGTTGCTGATGCCATCGGTCAAATTTTAAAGATAGAGGGGGTAGAATACCTGTTTGCTTATCCGGTCAACCATATTATCGAGGGTGCCGCAAAGGTAGGGATTCGTCCCATCATCGTCCGTCAGGAGCGTGTAGGCCTTCATATGGCCGATGCCCTCAGTCGGGTGACGTCAGGTGAGAAAATCGGGGTGTTCTGCATGCAAAGCGGGCCCGGGTCGGAAAACGCTTTTGGGGGGGTAGCCCAGGCCTACGGGGATTCGGTACCTATCGTGGTACTGCCCATGGGGTATCCCCGTACCATAACCAATATCCCTCCTAATTTCAATTCTTTTATTAATTATCGCCATGTGACCAAGTCTTGTGAACAGGTTATTCTACCTCAAGCCTTACCGGATGCCTTACGCCGTGCTTTTACCCAGGTGAAAAACGGTCGACCGCGTCCGGCATTGGTAGAAATTCCCAGTGATCTTTTTGCAGAGGAAGTCCCGGAACCTTTAAATTATCGTCCCACACCTAAATTGCGCTATGCACCCGACGTACTCGAAGTCCAAAGGGTGGCCCGGGTTTTACTCAATGCCCAGCGACCGGTTATCTATGCAGGACAGGGGGTTCATTATGCAAAAGGCTGGCAGGCTTTGCGTGAATTAGCGGAACTACTAGAAGCGCCGGTTACTACCAGCCTGGGAGGTAAAAGTGCTTTTCCGGAAAATCATCCTCTGTCCTTAGGTTCTGGCGGTAAGTCCATGCCCCAAACGGTTTATGACTTCCTCCAGAAGGCCGATGTGATTTTTGGTATTGGATGTAGTTTCAGTACCACTAACTTTGGGGTGAAGATACCCAAAGGCAAAACCATTATCCAGGCTACGCTGGATCCGGCGGATATTAACAAAGATGTGGCAGTAGAATATGCTCTGATCGGAGATGCCCGATTGACCCTCGAGGCCTTAGTAACCGAAATTCGAGACCAGTTAGGAGGTAAACCCCGAGGTCGTGCAGAGCAGGTAATTCAAGAAATCAAAACCATCAAGGGGGAATGGCTGGCCAAATGGATGCCCAAGCTAACTTCTAAGGATGTTCCCCTTTCTCCTTATCGAGTAATCTGGGATCTGTTACACACAGTCGATGTGGCCAATACCATCATTACCCATGATGCAGGAAGTCCCCGAGATCAGCTTTCACCTTTCTGGGAATCGGTTACCCCTCTTTCTTATCTGGGTTGGGGTAAGACCACCCAACTGGGCTACGGACTCGGGCTGATCATGGGTGCCAAGCTGGCCAAACCGGACAAGTTGTGCATCAACGTCTGGGGAGATGCTGCCATTGGTTTTACAGGTATGGATTTTGAAACCGCAGTCCGGGAACGCATACCTATCCTTTCTATTCTATTCAACAACTTCTCCATGGCCATGGAGCTGCCGGTTATGCCGATCTCTACAGAGAAATATCGCAGTACCGATATATCCGGGAATTATGCCGATATGGCCAAAGCCTTCGGTGGATACGGAGAACGGATTTCTACCCCCGATGAAATCATCCCGGCCATCAAACGAGGTATCCAGAAAACAAAAGAGGGCATTCCCGTCTTACTGGAATTCCTTACTGCCAAAGAAATTACGTTTTCTTTATTTCCCTAAACAAGTAAGAGTAGGACAAACGTCCTCGTTTGTCTTTTTGGAAGAGTTGATAAGATTCACTCAGGAGACTAAAAGGATAAGACTGTTGATTTTGTCTGGTCTTAAACAAAAACCAGGCAAAGCCAGAACCCTGAAAGGATAAAAACGTATGGTCGATGTTGAGCAGCGGCTCAAGGAATTAGGAGTAACCCTTCATACCCCGGACCGCCCTCTGGCAAATTATGTCCATGCAGTACGTACCGGAAATCTGATCTTTCTTGCCGGACATGGACCGAGAAAGCCGGAAGGGGGCATGGTAATCGGTAAGGTGGGACGTGAGATAGATTTGGAGCAGGGAAAAGAAGCGGCACGGCTGGTGGCCATCAACCTGCTATCTTCCCTTAAAGCCGAAATCGGAGATCTGAACAAAGTTAAACGGATTGTCAAAGTGTTGGGTATGGTCAATGCCGATCCGTCTTTTACCAATCATCCTGAAGTCATAAACGGTTGTTCAGATCTCCTGGTGGCTATCTTTGGAGATCGGGGCAGGCATGCACGTTCGGCTGTTGGAATGGGTTCTTTACCTCGAAATATACCCGTAGAAATCGAGATGATTGTGGAAGTAGAAGGGTAATTATATCCTTTTCCCTAAAAGGAGGCTTCTAAGTTTTTATGGATAATACCCTTCCGTTCTATACGGGTCCAGGTGCTCAAACCTGGCCCCTTTTCCACTTTGTATGTGTCAGGGATAGGGGTCCGTGGCTTTTTTTGGGGTTGGTTGAACCCCGGTAGGGAGGACCTGTTTGATCGGATCCAGAACAGGTCGTTCCCCAAGAACCCAATGGGCAGGAAAAATTTACGAGCTCTTTTCTTTGGAGAGGATCTTCCTGACCTTCTCCTCAAGTTTAGAAACCCGCGAGGGATCGTTAAACCAGTATTCGTCCAGATAAGGTCGAAGGGTATAGTTCCAGAGAAGTCGAAGTTTGTCCTGATCCAATTCCGGATCCATAAAATAGCTAAACCCGATCTTGAAGTGCTTATCTTCAATGGCTCGATCCAGGAGGGTAAAAATCTCTAATGCCGATTCCATCATGGAAGGACAATTCTTTTCAAGCCAGCGTTTTAAAACGGCCTGGTCGGCTTCGAAGGAAACAAAATGGAACCGTCGACGTAATGCAAAGTCGACCAAAGCAATGGAACGGTCGGCTGTGTTCATAGTCCCCAAGATATAAACATTCTCTGGAATGGAGAAGCGCTGGCGTGAGTAGGGGAGAATGATCTCTTGATCCCGATATTCCAGCAGGTAGAGTAATTCTCCAAAAACTCGAGAAAGATTTCCACGATTGATTTCATCGATAATAAAAACGTAATTTCCCTTTCTCCCCCGAGCTTCCTCGCAAAACGCTTTAAAAACACCCGCTTCTACTTCATAAGTTACCTCGTGGAAACCCTCCCGGGTTTGAACCAGTTGAGGTCGGATTCCTTCCATAAATTCTTCATACCCATAAGTAGGGTGAAATTGAATAAGTTGCACCCGACCCTCAGATCCTTGTAGATATCTGGCAAACTTTTGAGCCACATAGGTCTTTCCGGTTCCAGGAGGCCCTGTAAAAATCGCCTGCTTTTTCCCAGAGCTTAATAAGTTTTCTATACTTCTAAGGAAGGATTCTTCCAGGTAAGTTTCTTCCAGAAGTTGCTGAAAGGTATAAGCCGGTAAAGACGTCGTGGAAGGATAGGGCGTGGGTTCTTCTTTAACCAGACCTCGGAGGGCTTTGGTCAAAGATAAAGCAGGTCGGTCAGCCACTCGTATTCGGCCATTTAGCTTAGAAATGGGGTCCGGAGTTGTAACAAACACATAAAAGGGATAAAGATCTTTAAAAATCTCCTCTACTACCTGAACCAGCTCAGGTTGATAGAGGCGGGGTTCTTGCAGATCTAACTCCCGGGCTATTGTCATTTCTCGGGCCTGAGCCCAGGTTTTTAAGGCTTCTAAATCGTGTACTTCAGGAAGTGGATGGGGAACCTCCTTGGATTTCTTAAGGGTTTCGAAGATATAGGATTCCTTTAAAACTAATTCCCTCAGCAGGGATTGAAAAAAATGGGGATTCTTTTTAATATTTTTTTGAAACCGCATCCATACCAGCCTAGCTTCAGATCCCAGATGAAATCCTATCCGAACCTTTTCAGGATGAAGGCTGATAAAAAGCTGGGCATCACGCTGTTTGGTTTGACTTTGACGATAAAATGCTCCCCAGTAATGGGTATAGTATAAGTTTACTCCTGACTTACCCTGGATATGAATCCGGGAAAGGCACTTCCCCGTTTTGGGAGTGGTTTCCCATTTGAAGGCGGGAAAGGTTTGGGAGATAAAGGGACCCAAATCCCTAAGAAGAGCTCGAAGGGGTTGATCCAGGTAGCGATAAAACTCTTCCCTGTGGGCTGCAAACCATTCTCGGGTATTATGGGCCTGCAAATTTTTGAGAAACGTAAAGGTTTGTGGAAAAAAACCCTTAAACCTTTGAATCAAAAAAGATTGCATAATTTTATATACTCTAAGGGAAAAGGGGATGTCAAGATGAAGGTAAGCAGATCGGAAACTCAGGTAAGTTCGGGTGAGGAATAAATTCTCTTAATGACTTTACTTTTGTAAGGTTCTCTACTATTTCTGTTCCTAACTTTATTCCCAGATAGAGTCTGGGAATACCTATCTGGAGGTTTCGCCTTGCCAGAGAAATTTAAGACAGGTCAGTCCTGCACCTTAAATTCGGTGGAAGAGTATAGTGAGATCTGGTGAGGGCGATCTCTGGGATCGCCCCTATGCCCTTATTTATAGCACTCCTATCCGGCTCGGTGGCCAGAATCGGAAAAATACCTTGGCCAGTAGATTTTCTTTAGGAAGGAATTCCCAAACATGACCGTCATGGCTGTTATTCCGATTGTCTCCTAAGACGAATATGTGGCCCTTTGGAACCCGCTTAGGTCCAAAGGTGTATTCTGGAGGTTCCTTGATATAATCTTCCTTTCGAGGTTTTCCGTTAACATATAACATGCCATTTTTTATTTCCACAAGATCTCCTTCTACGGCTACCACTCTTTTAACATATCGTGGAACATTGGTGTGGGCCTCTGGAGGAGGACGAAAAACAACGATGTCTCCGGGTTTGGGGTCTGTAAACCAATAAATAAACTTATTTCCCAGAATACGATCTCCAATTTGGATGGTCGGTACCATGGAACTACTGGGTACCAGGTAGGCTTCTACAACGGTAGCCTTGATAATGAAGGAAAGAATAATAGCAATAACTCCGGTTTTAATCCACTCCAGAATAACGCCCTTGTAACCTTTAGTCATGTCAGCTTTCCAGTGTTCTAAGATTTTTATATATTGTTGCATAACCAGTACAATCCTTTGAATAGCTCTGTCCATTCTTGTTGAAAAGAATCAGAATTAGCTACGGTTAATATCTCCAGAAACCTAAAATTCTGAATGAGCGTACACTCATTCTACCTCATAACCACAGTAGTTTTAACATACAGAAAGGGAGATCTTTTTGTCAAGGAGTTTTATAATCGTGCGGCCACCTCCTTGGCAAAGTAAGTCAGGATAATATCTGCCCCCGCTCGTTTAATCCCCAGTAACATCTCCATCATAGCCCGCTCCCCATCAATCCATCCCCGGGACGCAGCCGCTTTAACCATACAGTATTCACCGCTTACATTATAGGCCGCTGTGGGCATACCCAGCTCGGTTTTAACTCGATATATCACATCTAAATAAGGAAGAGCCGGTTTGACCATGACGATATCGGCACCTTCTTCAATATCCAGCAGGGTTTCCCGAATTGCTTCCTGGCTGTTCCCGGGATCCATTTGATAAGACCGGCGATCTCCAAATTGTGGAGCGGAGTGGGCGGCATCGCGAAAAGGTCCATAAAAGCTTGAGGCATATTTAGCCGAATAAGCCATGATAGGAATATGGGAATACCCGGTATTATCGAGAATTTCTCGAATCGCCTTAACCCTTCCATCCATCATGTCGGAAGGTGCTACCATATCCGCACCGGCTTTCACGTGGGATAAGGCTGTTTTTTGAAGAAGCTTTAACGTTTCATCATTTTGAATCTCTCCATCTAGAACTACTCCACAATGGCCATGATCGGTGTACTCGCACAGACAAATATCGGTAATAACCATCATGTTGGGTACTCTCTCTTTGATAGCTCGTACAGCTCTCTGGATAATCCCGTTTTCATCATAGGCTCCAGAACCCACACTATCCTTACTTTCAGGAATTCCAAAGAGCAAAACCGCGGGAATCCGCAAATCATAAACCTCTTTCACCTCTTCCACCAACCGATCCACAGAAAAATGATAATTTCCCGGCATGGAGGGTATTTCACTCTTAATATGACTTCCGGGAACCACAAACAAAGGATAAACCAGATCATCCACAGAAATACGAGTTTCTCGTATCATACGACGAAAACTCTCGTTTTTTCTAAGTCGTCGAGGACGATAAATAGGAAAACTCATAAGTTGATGGTATGGGAGTGTGGGGGTATGGAAGTATGGAAGTAAGGGAGAATTCACCTCCATACTCCCACACTCCCATACTTCCACACTCCTATACTCCCATACCCCCACATTCCTATACTCTCTCTACCGTTTCTCCCAAAAGATCTCTGCGTCCGACCTCCGCACATACAGAGGGACCAGAGAGAAAGGATCATCCTGATCTTGTTGGGTCAGACGTTGAAGACCTAACCAGGCGATTAAGCCACCCCTTGGGGAAGAATGGGCCGGGTCTGCAAAAAGAGCCTTTTCACCCAAAGCCTTTGCAATATGGGATTGATAAAGAATCAGGCCATTTCCTAAAAATACCACGGGCTCTTGAATTTTCTCCAGAACTTTTTCAATTGAACTCACCTGATAATCCGATATTCTCTGAGCTTTATGACCATCAGACCGATAAAAAGCCGAGTATACTTCCTGTTTTCTGGCATCCAGAATGGGACAGATCAACCTGTCTGTTAAAGTAAAATGCTGGGCCAGGGCATCTAGAGTAGGAATCCCGACAATCGGTTTCTTCAGACTGTAAGCCAGGGCCTTTGCTGTAGTTACCCCAATGCGTAGTCCTGTAAAAGATCCGGGTCCCAGGGCAACCGCTATTCCATCTATTTCTTCCGGCTTTAAGTTTACTTCCTTCAGCAAAAGGTCTATCATCGTCATCAACCGTTCGGAATGATTAGCCAGATTACCTATTGTATATTCCCCCATTAATTCCCGATCATTAAGAAGCCCGACACTTCCGGTCATGGTGGAGGTATCAATTCCTAAAACCTTTAACAAGAGTTATCTTCAGCGAACAGCGAGCGACGATGGGTAACCTCCCAATCGCCAATCGTCAATCGCTTCCTAAAACCATGAATCCTAAGCATTCCTTTATTCTTCCTTCTTCATTAACCGGCATTTCCGATTCTTGCTGCCTCGATTCCTTCCTTTTCATTAACCCGCTGGAGTAAGATTAAACCCAGGGTAAAGAAAAAACCTATCGAAAGTACGGCATACCGTTGATTACCTGTCCAGGAAGATACGGTCCCAAAGACCAGAGGTCCAAAAATAGCCGAAAACCTCCCACAGACTGCCTCGAATCCGAAGAACTCCGCACTTCTTTCTTTCGGTGAAAAGCTACCGATCAAACTACGACTGGCAGATTGGGAAGCACCGATGGCTGTTCCGGCTATATTAGCAATAATCCAGAAACTCGTCTTAGTCTCACTAAAATAAGCGCTGATGACAACCATAATCCAGATCAACAGGGTAATACTGATAGTTTTTTTGGCTCCGATCCGGTCGACCACAAAACCGAACAGGAAGGCACCGATGGCTGCCGTTATATTAATCACGATAATTAAAGTAATATTCTCGCTCACGGTAAAATGCAAGGTATCCTGGGCATAGGCGGCACTAAAGGCGATGGTTGTGGCAATGGCATCATTAAAAAGAAAAAAGGCCAGAAGAAACTTGAGCAGTTCTCGATATCGTTTTATCTCCCGAAAAGTACCAGCCAGTGTTGAAAAACCGGCCTGAATATAGCTTTGCCCGGCCGGGGGAGTTCTAGGCATTGCCCGCTCTTTTAAAAAAATAAAGGTAGGAAGTGAAAAAACTAAAAAACAGAGGGCGATGACCACGAAACTCAGTCGACAGTTCAAGAGATTTTCCGGGGTGAATCCTCCCTTGACGAGAGGGAGGACCATCACTAAGGAAGCCAGACCGCCCAAATATCCCAGAGCCCACCCATAACCTGAAATACGTCCTATATTTTCAGAGGTTGCAATCTCGGGCAAAAAAGCATTATAAAAAACAATCCCGCCTTCAAATCCGATATTGGCCAGAATGAAAAATAGCATTCCAGGTAAAAGATCTCCCTCCTTCACAAAGAACAGAAGTGCGGTAAAAAGGATACACTGAAGGGAATAAAATCGGAGAAATTTTTTCTTGGCCCCGGAATAATCGGCTATGGCACCTAATATCGGTGAAGACAGGGCTACAAATAACATAGATAAGGAAATGTTCAACCCCCAGAAAAAATCCCCTTCTTCGGGAGAGTAACCCTTAAGTACGACCTCTTTAAAGTAAAGGACGTAAAAAGCGGTGACGATGACGGTCGTAAAGGAGGAATTAGCAAAATCATACATGCACCAGCTAAAAATTTCTAAATTACTTGCCTTCTTCGACACGAAAGTTCCTTTAATTTTAAACGATAGCCAGAGGTCGAATCGGGGAACCGGTTGCTCCGACAATCTTAAGTGGGGATATAATTGTAAGAAAGGAATAAATACGATCTCGAGATAATTCTTCAAGGTTAATCATTTCAATAATATGAATACCATTTTTGACCAGTAAAGTCATATGAACCGGCATCCGATTGGTGTTGGGCTTCACACATTCATAGGTAATGGTATCGCTTCCGGTCACGCGAATTTTCTTACTGGCCAGCCATTCCGCCGCATCGTTATTGGGACCCGGAAGGCCGGTATCCTGTCCGATATAAGTCTGGGGGGTATTCCAGTGCCTGATCCAACCCGTACGAATGAAAACGGCATCGCCCGGATTAATAGAGACCCCTTCAAACTTTGCTACAGCTTCTAACTCTGCCGATGAAATTTCATAGGTAGGGGGTAAGACTTCTATATTTTGATACGCCGGAACATCTAACAAAACTCCCGGACAAAGAATAGGGGCGACCGTTTCCATTCCATGGGATTTTAATCCCTTTCCGCCAGTTTGCGTTTCTATCGCATCCACTCCTCCGTAGAGCTTACAATTCTGGGAAATATGCCCTAATCCATCGAGATGTGTTCCCGTATGTCCGCACATAACCAGGAGCTCGTTAGCTCCGCTGAATCCATTTTCTCGAAAGACATCCCCGTGTCGTCGGACCATGGTAAAAATATAGGGTGGATGGGTAGGATAAACAGGCATTCCCATATATATAGGCTGGCCAAGGTCATAAATTTTACTACTCCGCACAATGGTATCTCGGATCTCAGGTGATAGCATTTCTTTATAAAGTATGGGAGTGTGGAAGTTATGAGAGTGTGGAAGTATGGGAGTATAGGAGTATGAGAGTAGGGGAGTAGGGGAGAATTTACTCCCCACGTCCACACTCCCACACCCCCACACTTCCATACTCCCATACTTCCCTACTTCCACACTCCCATACTCTCATACCTTCACACGCCCACACTCTTACTCTTTTGTTAGAGTTTTCAATCTCTCAGCCGCTAGCTGCCCTAGTCGACTTTTTTCACCGTTGCGTTGGATAACAGATTGGTACATGGCTACTGCATTCCCCCGATCCTCCATGTCTTCATAACAGAATCCCATTTTTAAGAGAACCAGACCGGTTCGGGAACTATGGGGATATTTTTCTAAAAAAGCTTGATAAAGCTGGAGGGCTTGATCCGGCTTTTGGCTCCGATATCGATAGGCTTCTGCCAGTGTCAGATAAGCTTCCTCAGCCTGGGAAGTCTCCGGATATTTTACCATAATTTCCTTCAGTTCAGACTCTCCCCGGTTAAAATTACCCATTCGGATCTCCTGCTGTCCTTTTTCTAATTGGGTCTGAAGAACCTGAAGGGTATCTGCAGGGAGAGAAGGGGTCGAGGAAGATCGAGAAGAGAAGGTTACCTCAAACTTTGAGCTTTCAGGGGAATTAAAAGTTTTCCATATTCCCAGAATTAAGAGACCGGCCCCGATAACTCCAGTTAAAAAACCTTTCATGTAAGATCCTATTTCAGATGGAGAAGGCAGGATTTTGAGGTCTGATTGTTCCTTTTCTAAACTTCGGTTTGAAAAGATTGTTCTGGAAACTCGATCCGGAGGTTCCTCAGTTTGGGTAGAGGAAGAAGTAGGAGTCCTTTCCTCCTGCTTTAGTTCATCCTCTGATGAGGAAGGCTTTTCTTCTTCCAGACCGGTCCCTTGGGCCTCAATCTTAGAGAGGTTTTTATTAAGCAAGTAGATCCATTCTGCCTGACCTGGAGAAAGTAGCTTTGCCAGGACTTTTTCTTCGTAGAGGGTAGCAGTTCCCTGGGTAATTCTCTGAGAAATCTCTGATAACCTGGCGTTTCGCTCTTCCTGGGACAATTTTAGAATAGCGGTCACCTCTTCCATGGCCTTAGGATTTTTAGCCAGGTTAATATCCTGGGATGAAATCTTATTCAGAGGAATGGAGACCTTTCTCACGCTGGAACCTGGGATGTAGGATGAAAATAGGGGTTCCTATTCTGCTTCCACATCCTCTCGAGGGGGGTTAGGATTCTGCCTTTGGAGGGGATTGTGGAGATGAGGGGGGTACAGGTCTTTTGACTAGGGGTCGTTGCCCAAGTTTATGGGGATCTGATTTGGCAGGTTCGGGTTTATGGACCGAAGGTTTGGTAGTACTTTCAGGAGACGGTTTGGAACCCTGTCCACCAGCCGGGGTATTAAAATCTTTGGTAGAAAAGGCTTCTCCCACGCCGGCCATTACATTCATAATATTACTGAAAAGATTTGCCTGACTCGGATCGTTGGGGAAAGGAATAAATACCTTAGTTGCGTTACCGTTTGCGATCCTCCCCAAGGCTTCCAGGTATTTGACTCTTAAAAGAACATCGGTACTTTCATAGGCATTGATCTTTGCCCGTTCCCCTTCGGCTTCCAGAATAGCTGCCTGTTTCTTACCCTCCGCTTCTGCAATGGCTGCTTGTTTCTTACCCTCCGCTTCTGCAATAGCCGCCTGCTTCCTGCTCATGGACTCAATGTAGGCGGCAGGTGGATTAATCCTTTGCAACCCCACTTCACGAACTTGAACTCCCCAATCTGCACTGGTTTTGCTGATCCGTAGTTTTAATTCCGCATTAATCTTCTCTCGTCCACCCAGCAAATCCTGCAAAGTGATCCCTCCGATAACATCCCTTAGAGAAGTTTTGATCAACTCTTCCATAGCCAGAACCACGTTGGCTGTTCCATAAACGGCTTGTTTGGGATCCACAATCTGATACTGAGCTACACTATCGACTTCGACCTGCCAGTTATCCTTGGTAATAACGACCTGTGCAGGCAGATCTACAGTCCTCTCCCTTAAATCGATATCTTCAACCTGTATAAACTCCCCATTTACACTTCTGACCTGGAGCTTCCGGGGCCGATCAATAAAAGGAAGTAAAATATGAACTCCGGCACCATAAACCGCATGGAATTGCCCCAATCGCTCCACAACCATGGCCCGCTTTTCTTCAACGGTAATCACACCCTTCCAGAGATAAAGAATGGTTACTGCTATGGCCAGAAAAGCTATTATAACCAGCATGGCGATGGCAAATCCGGGCCGATGAGCGCCAACAGCAAAATAAACAATGACGCCGATAACCATCAAGGTAAATAAGAGGGTCAGTAAAACAATTGCAGGTAATTTTGCCTCGTTTAAGAGATCCGATGACATACCTTTCCTCCCACTCTTTGAGGGTAGCAAACTGGAGTTATCAGGAAAATTATCCTGATATAAACAGGTAACATATACCTTCTATTAAATATAGCATCTAAATGTTCCATAAACCTATTTAATTTAAATTGAACAGATTTTTGTAAAAGTTTAACAGATTAAGGAAAAAGGGTCAAGAAAAAAAGTTTATCTCGTAACTGTAACCATCTAGCAGGTGTTACTTTTTCTATCTGAACACTCCCTGGCCCCCCTCCAGGGGGGACTTCAGCGGCAGCAACCCTACATCAGTCCCCCCTGGAGGGGGGCCAGGGAGTGTTTCTTTTTCCACCTACTAAATGGATACGGATACGTTTATCTCTAAATAGCTCAAAGCAGATTTCTTTCCCTGTGAAGACTTCTCAGAGATTTCCTCCACCATTCTTTGGATAAAATCATGATAGGGTAAAGATGAATTTTTATCGGTTCTTTTCAGACAATAACCTTAAATAAATTATAATAGTTGATTTCGGGTTTAGTTTACACAATTTTTTGGATACCTCCCAACCCGCAATTCCTGCTCCGTTCTTGACATCCAGCAACCTGCGGATTACCTTCATACGTATGAACTACCAGCACTTAATTGCCATTGAGCCCGGTAAGCTGGATGATAAAACCTGTATCCGCAGTATGCGGAGCACAATCTTCGATGGGTTAGAGTATCTGGCAGCAGGGATATCAAAGGGCAAAGAAAGGAACCCTTCAAAGCTTACCTATGCGGGAAGGCTTTGTAAACTATTCTTCCTGTTTATCCACACCAACAAACTGGCTGGAGACCTATCTTCGATAAAAATCAAAGAAAATAGCTACACCATTCAGAAAGCATCAGAGCACCTTGGAAGACACAAACGAGACTAGAGTGGCACTTAACAGAGGAGAAGCCCTACATAAAACCCTAGATAATCTTATTATCTTATCTGAGAGCAGAGTTCTCACACGCCGTTTACGCATGCAAGGAGTCTTCACCGTCCTTGCCCATGCCATGATGGCAACAAATGCTTATGCATTTAACTATTCAGGGTCGAACGATGAACGATGTTGAAGAATCAACCGAGAGGAAGAACAAGGATGTGGCTTATGGCGAGACCACCCTTCCCGCCGGAATACGCTCCCGCTTCGTGAACGACATCAATGGTCTCACTATGCACCTGCTGGAAGCCGGCTTCGAGGTCAAAGATCATCCCTGTGTCTTACTTCTCCATGGCTTCCCAGAGCTTGCCTACAGCTGGAGAAAGGTGATGCTGCCGCTCGCTCAGGCCGGGTTCCACGTAGTCGCTCCTGATCAACGAGGCTATGGACCCACTACAGGTTGGGATGGCAATTATGACGGCGATGTCGGTTCTTTCCGTTTTCTCAATCTGGTCAGGGACACTTTGGGGCTCGTCTTCGCGCTTGGTTACCGCTCGGTGGCAGCCGTCGTAGGGCACGATTTTGGCTCCCCTGTCGCGGCCTGGTGTGCCTTGATACGGCCGGACGTGTTTCGTTCTGTGGTGCTGATGAGTGCGCCCTTTGCAGGTCCACCATTGCTACCCTTCAACACGGCTAACGAGTCCCCACAAAGCAATGTCTCATCCGGTCCTGACATCCACGAAGAACTGGCAGCGCTACCCCGACCGCGCAAGCATTATCAATGGTACTACTCTACCCGTGAGGCCAACGATAACATGCTTCACTGCCCCCAGGGGGTTCATAACTTCCTTCGGGCCTACTACCACGTCAAGAGTGCGGACTGGAAGCAAAATAAACCTTTCCCGCTCAAATCCTGGACAGCGACCGAGCTGGCTAAACTCCCCCCTTACTATATCATGGATCTGGACAAGGGAATGGCAGAGACCGTAGCCCCGGAGATGCCATCTGACTCTGAGATCGCAGCCTGCAAATGGCTGACCGAAGAAGAGTTGCGGGTGTATAGCTCAGAGTTCGCCAGGACTGGGTTCCAGGGGGGTCTGCAGTGGTATCGTTGCCTAACGGACCCCAAGTACGCAGCCGAGCTCGAGATATTCTCCGGTCGAGCCATTGAGGTACCCGCAAGTTTCATTGCAGGGGCCAGTGACTGGGGGGTCTATCAGAGACCCGGCCATCTAGAGAAAATGAAGGAGAGTGCCTGCAGGCAAATGCTGGGGGTTCACCTGGTGGAAGGAGCTGGGCACTGGGTGCAGCAAGAGAAGCCGGAGGAGGTAAGTAAGTTGCTCATACAGTTCCTGCAGCAGGCTCAATCCAATAATAAACAGGGACCAGTTATTTAGAAAAATTAATTAACTTGAAATGGTCTTCTACGGGAGAAATCTGAAAATTTATAAATATTCTTGACAAGAATTTTACTCCGTTGTATTAAGTTTGAATGGTGATTTTTATATTGAATCATCATTTCTCTTTCCGAAGCTCTCTTCATAGTCTAATGACTGGGATAAAGGTCTTGCAAGATAAAATAAGGACTGGGAATTAGAATTTAGGATCACAGAGCCGGAGCCCTCTCCGCTCCCAACCCTAACCCCTTATTCCCTGTTATAAGAGTATGTCTCTTGCCGATATTTGTATTAAACGACCTGTTTTTGCCACGATGCTTATTCTAGCCCTGGTTGTTTTAGGGTGGTATTCATATCAGAAGCTTGGGGTAGATTTTCTTCCCAATGTGGATCTTCCGGTTGTAACGGTTACAACAACCCTTAAAGGAGCCAGTCCGGAAGAAATTGAAACAGAGGTCACCAAACCCCTGGAAGAGGTTATCAATACCGTTAATGGAATTGACGAGTTACGGTCCTCCTCTATAGAGGGGGTTTCGAGAATAACCGTTGTCTTTCAACTGCACAGAAAAGCTGCAGAAGCAGCCCAGGATATTCGAGATAAAATCAGTACCGTCTTGTCTAAATTACCTGAAGGAACAGACCCACCCGTTGTAAGTAAGTTTGATGTGGATGCGGTGCCGGTTATCAGTATCGTGGTCTCCGGAAAGAGGGATCTTAAGGAAGTAACGGAGATTGCCCAGAAAATGATCAAAGAAGATATAGAAACTTTGGATGGGATCGGCTCTGTTGATATCATCGGAGGCCGAAAACGTGCTATCAATGTCTGGCTCAATCCAGATAAACTCAGTGCCTACAACATCTCCATCAGTCAGGTTAAGACCGCGTTAGCAGCTCAAAATATAGAATTACCGGCCGGACGGGTTGAGCAAGGGCAGCAAGAGCTCATGTTAAGGACCATGGGGCGATTCTATCGGGTTGAGGATTTCAATAATCTCATTCTGGCCAACTTTAACAACACGCCGATCCGAATTAAAGATGTCGGGTATGTGGAAGACGGGATTGAAGAACCGAGAACCCTTTCGCGACTGGATGGAAATAACGCGGTTCAACTCATTGTCCAGAAGCAGTCGGGTACCAACACCGTTGAGGTTGTTAATAGAATCAAAGCGCGTCTGGAAAAGATCAAACGTATTCTCCCCCCAGATATTCAGATTCAATTGATTCGGGATCAGTCTACCTTTGTCCTTAACTCCCTGGAAGAGGTCGAATTCGATCTAAAACTCGGAGTTATATTGGCCAGTTTAGCCGTTCTTATCTTTATGTGGGATATTCGAAGTACCTTAATCGCGTCCCTGGCCATCCCAACCTCTATTATTTCTACTTTTACCTTGATGTACCTGTTCGGATATACGCTGAATTATATCACGATGCTGGGGTTAATTCTGGCTATTGGAATTGTTATTGATGACGCCATCGTAGTTCTGGAAAATATCTTCCGACATATGGAAGAAAAAAAGCTGGCTCCCAGAATTGCAGCTTCCACAGGGACTCGAGAAATATCCCTGGCCGTTATGGCCACCACCCTCTCCCTGGTTATCATTTTCATCCCCTTGTCTTTTATGCAAACCCGAGTTGGTAAGTTTTTCGCGAGCTTCGGATTGACCGTCGCTTTCTCCATTATGATTTCCCTCCTGGTTGCCTTTACATTGACACCAATGCTTTGTTCCCGGTTCTTGAAACTCAAACATTCCGGGAAAAGTGCCAAGGAATCCCGGTTTTACTCCCTTATCGACCGATCCTATGGATGGATTCTGGCCTGGTCTCTCCGTCATAGATGGGTCATCTTATTGATCTCCGCCTTTCTATGTTACGACCTTTTCTACTATGCAATCCTGGGTACTCCTGGACCTTTATTGAGGCAGATCGGTCAAAGCCTCATTCCCCGCGATGATCAAGATCAATTTGAGATTTCTGTAGAGGTTCCCGAAGGAAGTACCCTGGAGAAAACCGATGAATACTTCCGCAAAATCGAGCAAGAAGTGGTCAAGCTGCGAGGTGTGACCCATGTGTTAACCTCTATCGGAGATGTAGACGGAACTAAAGTCACTGCAGGAAATATTTACGTAGGTTTGATTCCTGTCAGGGAGCGATCCCATAATCCGTTCGAAACCATCGCATATTTTGTCCTTAACGATCTTTTAAAACTAAATGTACCTGAGAAACCCAATTTCTCCCAAGATGATGTCATGCTGGATGCAAGAAAAATGCTTCGGAAGTTCCCGGATCTCAGAACCAGTGTTCAACCGGTTAGCCTGGTGAGTGGAAGCGGTAACCGACCTCAAATGATAGCCTATAACATCCGAGGTCCGGATCTGGAGCAATTGCAGAAATATGCCGAGCAAATTATTGCTAAGGTACGGGATATCCCCGGATTTGTCGATCTCGATACGACGCTCTCCCTCCGACAACCCGAGTTGAGGGTTAATATCAACCGGGAGAAAGCTTCCGATCTGGGTGTTACGGTTGAAGACATTACCTCCAGCTTGAGAACCTTTGTGCAAGGAGAACCGGTATCCAAATTCAAAGAAGGAGCAGATCAATATGACGTCTGGATTCGGGCTCAGGAAGAATTTCGTAACAACCCAGAAGTAATTTATCAACTTACGATCCCCTCGAAGAAGGTAGGACTGGTTAAGTTAGCCAACGTAGCTACCCTGACCGAAGCCAGAGGACCCGCCCAGATCGATCGTCAGAATCGCCAACGACAAATTACCATCCTGGCCAACGTAACCCCGGTGTTGTCCCTTAGCGAAGCTATCCAGCACCTCACCCGGGCTACTAAGGAATTGAATTTACCCATCACCTATCAAACGGATTTTTCGGGTTGGGCTAAAACCTTAGTGGATGCCAACTGGGGGTTTATCATGGCCATTCAGACCAGTCTGGTTTTTATGTATATGATTCTGGCTGCTCAGTTTGAGAGCTTTACCCTTCCCATCAGTATTATGATGGCTCTTCCCTTGACCTGGAGCGCTGCCATGGTTTCGCTGATTCTTATGAGGGATTTTAACCTTACCCGGGATCCTACCCTCAATATTTTCAGCGACCTGGGACTTTTCATGTTATTGGGAGTTGTAAAGAAAAACGGTATCCTTCAGGTGGACTATACCAATACGTTAAGGGCGGAAGGGATGGAGCGGGATAAAGCCATCCTCGAGGCAAACCATGCACGACTGCGTCCAATCCTCATGACCACTTTAACCCTCATTGCCGGAATGCTTCCCCTGGTGTTCGGTAAAGGAGCCGGATCTGCATCGCGGGCTTCGATGGCCAATGTTATTATCTGGGGCCAGGCCCTCAGTTTACTTATGACCCTCCTTATTACCCCGGTTACTTATACCGTCTTTGATGATATCCAGACGAAAGTTCCTAAATGGATATCACAACTGCGAGCCGGAATCAGAAGAAGAAAGGAAATGGAACCGGCTACTTCCTCTGGGATGGAATCTATCCATGAAGCCCCCCTCCTGGATATGGAGCTTATACCGGTTTCGGGGGATGGAGATAGGGACGCTACAACCGGAAGTAACGGTTCTGACGGGAATAACCCCCCGGCAGTTCTGGATCTGACCCAACCGGACAAAAAACACTGATTCTGTAGGCTCGGTGTTTTTGTAGAAGTACCTTTGAAGCCCGTTTTCCCTAAGAAAACGGGCTTCTCGATTTATAACTCTAGTGCTTTAAGTCGTTTATGCTTATCAAATTTAGAATTTAAGGCCTTGATAAGTATAATCTTCTTTCTGGATGAAAATGAAATTAGCTGATAAATTTCCTTTTTTTGCTTTTTATCTTTTACTGTTTCTCCTCACCTCCCAAGGATGTCTTGCCGCTCAGAAAATTGATCTTCCGGCCGGTTTCGAAATTCAAATTTTTGCCTCCGATCTGGGTACTCCCCGACACATGGCCGTAAGTCCAGCAGGAGATCTATTTGTAGCAGATATGAGCGGTGGAAAAGTTTTCGTTCTCCCGGACAAAGATGGAGATGGAAAAGCAGATCAAAAGATCCTATTTGCCGAAGGTTTGAAAGGCCCCCATAGTATTGCCTTTTTTGAAGATGGGATTTATATCTCGGTTCTGGATGGGGTGGTTCGATTTACAGATAAAGATGGAGACCTCAAAGGTGAAGATAAAAAGGTTCTGGTTTCAGGACTCCCGATGGGAGGACACTCAACCAAAACGATTAGTTTTGGACCCGATGGGAAAATGTATGTTTCGATAGGTTCTTCGTGCAATGTTTGTGAGGAAAGAGATCCGAGACGCGCAGCTATTCTCCAATACAATGCCGATGGTACTGGAGAAAAGATTTTTGCAAAGGGACTTCGAAACTCGGTCGGCCTGACCTGGCACCCCCAAACTCAAGAATTATGGGCAGCCGACAATGGAAGGGATATGCTGGGAGATGATCTTCCGCCTGAAGAAATTAATATTCTTAAAGAAGGAGGCCATTACGGTTGGCCCTATTGTTATGGAGATCAAAAGCCCAATCCAGAATTTAAAGATCGAATTGATTTTTGTAAAAAAACCATTCCCCCGGTGATTTCCTTGCAAGCCCATTCTGCCCCTTTGGGACTTACCTTCTATACCGGAAACCAATTTCCCGAGGAATATCAGGGTAATCTTTTTGTTGCCTTCCATGGTTCCTGGAATCGTACCGTTCCCACCGGGTACAAAGTGATTAGAATTAAGTTCAAAGATGGTCAACCTGAAAAGATTGAGGATTTTGCTACCGGCTGGCTGCAGGGAAGCAGTGCCTGGGGACGCCCTGTGGATGTGGTGGTTGGAAAAGACGGGGCCCTCTATGTTTCAGATGATAAGGGAGGGGTCATTTACCGAATTTTCTATAAACGAGGTTAACCTATTGAAGATAGCCTAATCCTTTAAGTTGTTTAACAAGCTCCTGATCTTCCTGGGCTTTACCGGGTTTAAAGGAACCGGCCAAAAGAGAGTTTTCTTCTTCTAGCTGTTTTATTTTTCTCTCAAAAACCCTGACCAACCGGACCTGGGATTTATGAAGATTCCGGGTTTCTCCTGGATCTGTTTTTAAATCATAGAAGGCCTGTTCTTTTAATCTTGAATGATATTCAGGGATTCGATAAAAGAACATTTTTGTCCAGGGGGTTTCAAAGGTTACCGATTTGCTTTTTCTAGAGCCTACATGGAGTTTGTAGCCGTTTATTCGGAGGGATTTTAATTCATGGCCTTCCTTCTCACTTAGAGCGGGAAGAGCCAGTTTCATCTGAGGATTTTTTATCAGAGGAAGTAAAGAGATACCCTGGATCGGTTCGGGTTTTCGAAATCCCAGTATATCAACAATAGTAGGAAAAATATCAATTCCCCTGGATTGTTGGTGAACAATAACTCCCCGAAAAGATGAATCTGGAAATTTAATAATAAGCGGAATTTTTAAGAGTTCCTCATACAGAGTATGACCGTGGTGTCCTACAATGCCATGCTCGTTAAATTCTTCTCCATGGTCAGAAGTAAGAACCATGAGGGTCTTTTCCCAGAGACCCAGGGCTTTAAGCTCGTCAAATAAGCGCCCTAATTGGGCGTCTGTAAACGCAATTTCACCGTCATAAAGGGCTATAATATGTCTTAGATCCTCCTGCTCGATGGGTAAGACTTTTTCATTAATTTGAGTCAGGATCTCACCTTCTATTTTTTTTCCTAAACTTCCTCTATATTCAGGGTAGAAAAGTTCATCATAGGGTGGAGGAGGACTATAAGGAGCATGGACCTGATAGGTATGGAAGAACAGAAAAAAACGCTGGTTTTTATGTCGCTTTAGCCAGTTGAGTACCTTATCTATTGCATCGGGAAGTCCGTTTCCATCGTTCTCATCATCATACCTGTCAAAACCCTGATCCAGTCTAAACGCCTTATTCATCTGTCCACCCCCGGTAAAGGCAGTTGTTATAAATCCTTCTTTTTTTAAGAACTCAGCCAGAGTAATAAATCTACCATCTAAAACAGTCCGGGTTCGTGCTTCGGCTTTATGAACAGAAGGATTTAAGGAAGTAAACATCGAAGCATGGGAGATGAGAGTAGCCGGGGCGGCGGCAATGTGGTTTGTGAACAAAACCCCTTCAGAAGCCAGTTTATCGATATGAGGAGAGGTATTCCTTTCATATCCATAGCTATGAAGGTGGTCTGCCCGAAGGGTATCGATACTGATCAGAATCACATTCCAGCCTTTATCGGATTTTATTCCCTCAGAGGGAGTATCGGCAAATTTTTTATAGGCATCGAACCTGGCTAAGGTTGCATTGAGATAATACCCATACCCTATATAATTCGCTAAGTGAAGGGAAAGAAGGAAAGTTGCAAAAAGAAAGGCCTTATGAAAAAAGCGCAGGACAGATCTCAAGGAATCAAAAAGCAGAAGGTGCTTGATCAACCATAAAGTTGTTATAATAATCAAAGGGTTTTTGATATGGGTGAGCTTAAGGGTAATACCGAAAAATTCATAGACGAAGCCACCGGTATAATAAAATACCCATAAAAGAAGAAAGTAAAAGATAATTACCGAATCAATAATCCTACAAAGGATAGGTTTTGCTTTCTGGTAAGTATTTGAGTTCATAAGGGTTAACTCTTTTACTCAAGAGAGTAATCGCTTTACCACTTCCATCCCGATAGCGATTCCATTGCTTGTATTTCGATCTTCAGGATAGATTTGGCTGGTATTGGCCAGATAGAGATCTTTAATAGGCGTCTCAAAGGGAGGTCTTATCAGCGAATACTGAAAAGTATAGACCGGAGTTGCGTAATCTGCTCGTGTTAAAAAGGATTGCTCGATCCAGGACTCTTTAAAGTCCGGGAAGATTTTTTGAAGGGCCGGGAGGTAAGTTTGAAGAAGTTGAAGTTTAGACATATTCAAGAAAGGATGCTGGTGATTCAAGTAATTAAAAATATAGACGATATGGGATCCCTGATATTCAGAGGGGGGAACAAAATTAGTATGCTCAATGATTCCTCCAAAGGGAACTTCTGAATCACTGATATTAAGCCAATAAATATCGCTAAGCGGTTGTTTGAGTTTCAAAATCAGACAAATGGCCGCACGGTACTTGATTTTTTTCAATTGATTTATATACTCCTCAGGCAACTCCAGGGACCGATTCTTCCTTTCCACTGGATAGGGATGATCCAGACCCAGCGTTTTCAAAAAGTCCGGGATCGGAACACAAAATACCACTTTATCAAAGGCAAAAGAACCCTTTCGGGTTGTCAAGGTAAAAGGATCCCGGCCATTACGGGTTATATGATCCACAGGGGTACTTTTAAAGATTTGGCCTCCATTTTTTAAAATACTGATCTCAAGAGCCATAGCCAGTTGCTGAAACCCGCCCCTTATATAGCCCAGTTCTTCTTTACTACCTCCTTTACTTCGGGAATTTCCCCGGGCATGAACCCGACCCCAGAGCCAGGAAGCCGAGATATTTTCATAATCTTCTCCAAACTTGGCCTTTAACAGAGGCTGCCAGATTACCTCATAAACTCGCCGACCCTGGTAGCGAATAGCCCAATCCTGAACTTTAATATTTTCCAGTCCTTCCCATTTTTTCACTCGTTGAAGATAGACCATGGAAAATCCAAATCTCAAACGATCTATCAGACTTAAGGGAGTAAATTTCAGGAGGTCGACAGGAGTTCCAAACCCATAGAGATGACCTGTCGGATCCTGTGGGCCACGATAGTAAAATCCCATTTTTGCTTCCCGCCAAAATAGTCTATCCTGGAGGCCCAATTGCTCGAGAAGTCGGAGGAGGGGAAGATCACTCTTGAAAAAATGGTGGTAATATCGCTCGAGATAGACGTTTCCCAGTTTAAAACCCCCTATGAGACCCCCTAGAGTGGCATACTTCTCAAATAGAGTAACCGAAATGTGATTTTGGGAAAGGGCATGAGCAATAAACAACCCGGTAATACCCCCTCCGATAATGCCAACTCTCATAGAAAAGGGGAGTGTGGGGGTATGGAGGGTATGGGAATGTGGAAGTGTAGAGATAAGAAATATTGGATTATACTCTCCTACGCCCCCCTACTCCCATACTCCCACATTCCCATACCCTCCATACCCCCACACTCCCACACTTTTCAGGGTTCTTTGGGGATAAACAGTTAAAAACTGCAAACGTATAGAAGAGATTTAGGGCATTTTAAACCTTATTATCGACTTACGCGTATTTGTTTTAAGTATCGCTCCCGTACTTTCTGGAAAAAGAGGATAACGTTAGGGTCTCTAAAATCAGGATAAGTCCAATCCAGGGGTTGAAGTTTCTTTCTCTTACAAATATAGGTAAGATCTGCATAGATACCTTCTTTGAGGTAAACTCGGTGGGCGTAGGCTTTAGTAGTTCCCAGAACCAATTGGGAGTGAGTCAGATAGCCTGGGTCAATATTAACCTGTCTTTTACCGTCTTTCATAGTTCGTTTTTCCAGGTCGTTGGTAAATATCTTAATATACGGGAGATCTTCCACGGCTATAAGTTCTGAAAAACTCACAAATTTTTTTTGTAATCCTTCTCCCATCTCTTCGGTGTAATAATCGGTGTGATTGAAGGGAATTAGAGAGCTTTCAAAATCTGTTTTACCGAATTTTTTGATTAATTTTTGTTCTGTATCTTCAATGAGGTTTATATTGGAGGACATAATTCCAACGACAAGTTTTCCGCGCCGTGGAAATTTTATTTCTTTAACCATTTTTCATGCCCTCCTACCAACGTATGAGGTACTGAATAAAGAGTCCTGAATAAGCGTAAGCCTCCTTACCCTCCTGGGAGCGGGGGTATCCTCGCCCATCCTTCAGTATTCTTTATTCAGTACCGAATCAAACCGTAGCGGTTCCGTAAACGATACTATCGAGTTCGGCACCATTTAAGACCTCTTTCTCTAAGAGAGCTTTCGCAATGGCATGGAGTTTATCGATATGCTTGGTTAACAACATTTTAGCCTGCTCCAGATTTTCCATAACAATTCTTCGTACTTCTTTATCTATTTCAACCGCAGTTGCCTCGCTATAATTTTGACGTTGGGCAAATTCCCGACCCAGGAAGATATGCTCCTCGCGTTTACCAAAGGCTATAGGTCCCATTTTTTCGCTCATTCCCCACTCACAAACCATTTTTCTGGCCAACTCGGTTGCTTTTTCCAGATCATTAGAGGCCCCGGTGGTTGTTTCTTTGAAGATAATTTCTTCTGCCACACGGCCACCCAGAGCCGAAGCGATTGCATTCAAGCAATAGGTCTTAGACCGCATATAGCGATCATCTACCGGTAGATATTGGGTTACTCCCAGAGCCATTCCTCTTGGAATAATGGTGACTTTATGGACCGGGTCGGTTTCCGGTAGAAGCTTAGCAACCAGGGCATGTCCGGCTTCATGATAAGCCGTAACAAGTTTTTCCTCCTCGGTGATAACCCGACTTCTTCGTTCTGAGCCCATTAGAACTTTATCCCGGGCATCTTCAAAATCAACCATTTCGACAGCAGATTTATTCTTTCGGGCAGCCAGGAGGGCAGCTTCATTGACGAGATTGGCCAGATCGGCTCCGGAGAAACCCGGAGTTCCTCGGGCTATTACCTCCAGATTTACGTTATTGGCCAAGGGGACTTTTCGCGTATGAACCTTGAGAATTTCTATACGTCCCTTCAAATCTGGGCTGGGAACGACCACCTGACGGTCAAAACGTCCTGGACGCAGGAGGGCAGGATCCAGAACATCGGGTCTATTTGTAGCGGCTATGATAATAACCCCTTCATTGGTTTCGAAACCATCCATTTCAACCAGGAGTTGGTTTAAAGTCTGTTCGCGTTCATCGTGACCACCCCCCAGGCCGGCCCCACGATGTCTTCCCACCGCATCAATTTCATCGACAAAGATGATGCAGGGTGCGTTTTTCTTCCCCTGCTCAAACAGGTCTCGAACCCGAGAAGCCCCCACGCCAACAAACATCTCCACAAAATCCGACCCACTGATACTAAAGAAAGGAACATCGGCTTCACCAGCTATGGCCCGGGCTAATAAAGTTTTACCCGTTCCTGGAGGTCCGACTAACAAAACGCCCTTAGGGATTCTACCCCCCAACTTTTGAAACTTATGAGGATCTTTGAGAAACTCGATGATTTCCTCCAATTCTTCCTTAGCCTCATCAATTCCGGCAACATCTTTAAATGTCACCTTTCTTTGTTGATCACTCATAAGTCGGGCCCGGCTTTTACCAAAGGAGAGAGCTTTGCTTCCTCCTATCTGCATCTGCCGCATAAAGAAAAACCAGACCCCCAGGAAGACCAACATCGGTAACCAGGTTAATAAATATTGGTACCAGGAGCTTTTATCCTCAGGTTCTACAATAATCTCGACTTTTTGCTTGCGTAACTTTTTTACAAGTTCCGGATCCTCCAGGGCATAGGTTTCAAACTTGGACCCATCGGTTAACCTTCCACGGATTAAATTTCCCGAAATAACCACCTCTTTGATATTTCCCTCATCCACACGATCCATGAATTCACTGAAAACAATTCTGCGATAGGTCTCAGGTTTGCTGTTAAATAAATCGAAAAGTAAAATAGTTACGACCACAATCACTAACCATAAAGCAAGATTTTTATAAAACGAAGTGTTCAACGTCTATACCCCCTTTACATAAATACTTTCAAGGTAAGTCGTCCTTTTCAGAAGGCGTTACCGTACATACCAGGATTTTTTCTGTTGTAGAGTCTACTTTAACCCGTTCGGCTATACGATAACCTGTTACCCAAATAATCCCCTCTTCGTCTTCTAAGATGGGAACTAAATCTCGCTTTTCCCTGGGAACCTTAAGATCCACCAGCAAATCTTGTAATTTTTTTCGTCCCTTCATTCCCAACGGCTGAAAATGATCTCCCGGTTTTCTTTTTCGAACTCTCAGAGGAAATCGTAACTTGTGATAATCGAAAAAAACGGTAATTTTTTGAGGTTGTAGAACCTGAACCTTTTTAGAGCCATCCGGTCTATTATTCCAAAAGTCAACCTCCTTCCTATTTCCCTCCTGAGAAAAGAAGAGAAACGGAAAGGTAAGACCCTGGGACTGCTTATGCAAGGTTTCGAATAAACTCTGGGCGTCTCTATCTTTTACACTAAGAACTTGGGTGCGAAAGATCAAGCCTTTTTGGTTCTGTATGCCAGGAACCTGTAGGATTTCTTCGGATAAAGCGACTTCCCTGCCCCATAAACTGGCCCCTCCGGGATTTTCTGTTAAAAGTGGAGATTGGAGAGAGGAAGATTTTTGAGTTTCTGGAGGTCTTTTTAGCATAATCCCCTGTCCATAGCTCTGTTGGAGGATTACGCCTCCGGGCAGATGAACAGATTTCCCGGTTTCTCCAGAATTTAGCAACTCCACGGCAGCCTGCACATGGGTACTCTTAAGTCCCTGGATAAATCCGGTCAACTTTTCGAAACTTCTTCGTAGAAGACGCTTTTGGAGTGCCGGATGAAGTCGGGCAAATCGAGGGAGTTCGATCCGAATTTCTCCCTCCCTTTCCATCTTGCAAACCTGAGGATCACAGGCCTCGGTTAATTCCTCGAGCAGATGGAGATCATCTCGAAGTAAATCAGCCGTGACGGCCAATCGCTTTATAATGTTTGGATTAAATTCTTGTTTAAGCAAAGGCAGCAAATCCCATCGGATCTTATTCCGTAGATAGCGCCTGTCCAGGTTAGAAGAGTCCTGGACATATTCCAGCCCTTCCTGTTCAACAAAGGACCGGATCTCTTCCCGGGTAATTTGAAGAAAAGGGCGAATAATCTGTCCACTCCAGGAAACCTTCTCTTCCTCGCCTCCCTGCAAGGGAAGGGTGATGTTTTCCAGGTGGCTGTACATGGGGCGAATACCGCTTAATCCATCCAGTCCAGCCCCTTGCAAAAGTCTAAGAAGTAAAGTTTCAGCCTGATCATCTGCCGTATGGGCTGTGGCAATTTTGTTGGCCCCTACCTTTTCGGCAGTCCGATAAAAAAACCGATAGCGAAGGGTTCTGGCAGCTTCTTCAAGGGACATTTTCTGGGATTGCGCAAAATCTTTGACAGAATCGGAACCTAAAGTATAAGGAAGACCCCATTCACAGGCCAGCTTTTCTACAAACCTGGCATCTCGAAGGGATTCTGCACCCCGAAGATTATGATTAAAATGAGCCACATGCAGTCTAAACCCTAAGGTGGGTTTTAATCGATTTAAAACATGCAAAAGTGATACCGAATCCATCCCCCCGGAGACCCCTACGAGGAGATTATCTCCCGCCTCCAGCATGGGATATTTTTTTAGAATATGGAGAATTTTTTCAAGAAATTTTGACTTGTTCGTACCTGTTAACTGCATGCTATTCTTTTGAAAGAAAGAGGAAGAGTTTAATTAACACACGTACATTTGGTGGCGGTGCAGGGATTCGAACCCCGGACGCCGCGGATATGAGCCGCGTGCTCTAACCAACTGAGCTACACCGCCGTCTTCCGATAGGTGGGAGGTAAGTTCCTTCGCTTAATTTCAATCGTTCGCCTCAGTTTAAACTTCCTAAATTTACAGGCAAAAATGACAGAGTTGTATAAAGAATACTAAACTTCTCGCGGATTTGTCAAGAGAAAAGTGCGTACGATTCCATCACAGGATCTGGCTTAAAAAAAGTTTGGTTCTCTCCTGTTGCGGAGTTTTGAAAAATAATTGCGGAGGTCCCTCTTCGATGATCCGTCCTTCATCCATAAAGATGATACGGTCCGCGACTTCGCGGGCAAATCCCATTTCGTGGGTCACCACGACCATGGTCATCCCCTCACGGGCAAGATTTTTCATCACTTCCAGGACTTCGCCGATCATCTCCGGATCCAAAGCCGAGGTAGGCTCATCAAAGAGCATAATTTTTGGCTGCATCGCCAAAGCCCTGGCTATGGCAACCCGCTGCTGTTGACCTCCTGAAAGTTGGGCAGGATAGGCAGAGGCCTTCTCGGGAATTCCCACCTTTTCCAGTAATTCCCGGGCAATTCGTTCGGCTTCCTCTCGGGATCGCTTCCTTACAACCCTTTGAGCCAGCGTGATGTTCTGAAGAACCGTCTTGTGGGGGAAAAGATTAAACTGTTGAAAAACCATTCCAATTTCCTCCCTTACTCTGTTAATATTTATCCCGACATCATTCAAAACAATCCCATCGATGATAATCTTACCCTGATCGATGACCTCCAGGCGATTTAAGCAGCGAAGCAGGGTACTCTTACCCGAACCGCTGGGACCTATAATCACCACCACTTCCCCTCTTTTAATTGAGTTACTAACGTTTATTAGAGCCCGGACCGGACCGTGGGAGGTTTTATAGGTTTTATAAACATTCTGAATTTCGATCATGGGCTTCACCTTTCCGGCAAGATCTTCTCAGCTATAACCCACACTAACCCTTTTTTCAAGGTATCTGGCCAGTTTGGTCATGGGAAGGGTCATGGCCAGATAAAGAAGGGCAACTCCCACGTAGGGACTAAAAACGTTTACTTTCCACGCTACAATTTCACGACCTTTTCTCAGTAACTCGGAGACAGCCAGGGTAGAAACCAGGGAAGAATCCTTTAACAAAGCAACAAACTCATTGGTGAGCGGCGGCAGAGAAACCCGAAAAGCCTGGGGAAGAATAATATAGGTCATGGCCTGTAAATGGGTCATTCCCAAAGAACGTGCCGCTTCCATCTGACCTTTACTGATGGACTGAATACCTGCACGAAAAATCTCGGCAATGTAAGCGGCACTATTTAAAGCCATACCCACAATCCCGGCTACAATGGCCGGAAGATTCAGACTGGGATGCAAAGAAGGTAAAGCATAATAGATAATTACCAGATGCATCAGAAGAGGGGTACCCCGGATAAATTCTACGTAACACAGTGAAAATGTCCTTAAGATCCAGTTTTCCGAGATCCGCATAAGCCCCAGGATTAGGCCGATGACCAACCCTATCGTGAGGGAGCTGACGGTTAAGTAAAGGGTTACCCAGGCTCCCTGAAGCAGAATAGGAAAGACTTCTATCAGAATAGAAAGCTTGAAGTCCATTAAAAACTACCTACACTCCTACTGGGAAGTTCCAAACCACTTTTGGACCATCCTATCGTATTCTCCACTGGCCTTAAGATCTCGGATCACCTTGTTAACGACTTCCAAAAGATCTTTTTCGGAAGCCCGGACCGGAATACCTAAAGCCTCCGGTTCCCCTAATTTAAGGCCTTCGACGATTTTTATCTTATCATTATTTTTTACGTTCTCGGCGATGACAGGATAATCCCCTACCACAGCATCCAATCTTCCCGCTGCCAGATCAATGTAAGTTTCCGGGAGCGTTTCGTATTTTTTGATTTCTTTGATCCCGGCTATTTTCTCCACGGCATATTGACCGGTGGTATTAATCTGGACACCCACAACTTTACCTTTGAGATCGGCTTCAGTTTTAATTTGATCATTATCCTTTCGCACTGCTACCCCTTGACCGGACAAAAAATAAGGGTCGGAGAAAGCCAGATCAAAGGCTTTTTTCCTTTCCTCTGTGATGGTAATACCAGACAGGAGCATATCGAATTTTCCGGCCTTTAAGGCGGCAAAGATACCATCCCAGGCCGTGTTGATATACTCCAGTTTAACTCCTAATTCCTTTGCAATGGCCTCGGCTAAATCCACATCAAACCCAACAGGCTGATTCCCCTCCATGTATTCAAAAGGGGGATAGGTAATGTCACTTCCCACTTTCAATACCCCCGCCTTTTTGACCCGATCTACTCCCGGTCCGGCATAACATAGAGTGGCCAACAAACCTACCAAACCCAAAAAGAAAATCAATCCTAAAAAGGTTGTTCTACGATACATAAGGGTTTTACCGGAATATGAATCACAGATTCCGTTGAACGAAATAGCGATTCGTACTACCGGCGAAGCACACAACGTCTCCAGGAGACGAGAAAGTTACTAATCCCGAATGGAAGCTCACTGCCAGGTCTACCCTACCTGCCGCTTATCTAACCCACAGTAAGTGTAAGGTGGCGGGTATTAAGCAACTTTACAAAGCACCTCGGCCCCTATTTGCAGACCAAGGGTTTTAGCTGCATTTCCTTTATTGATACTAAATTCTAGGAAATCCGAGCTTCCAAAGATGGCTATAAGTTCTCCTTCGCTTCCCTCGGTATAGGAATGACAAATCCTGGTCAGGTTACGGTCAGCAATTCGGATCACAAAGCGTTTCCCCGGTGATTTATCCAGATGTTCTGTGAAATCCTTTCGCGTAATATTAGAAACAAGGTTACCAAATCGATCTATATAAAGGATTCGTCCCAGGAGGATATCCTCTTTTACCAGGGTTGGAACCGGAATAGTAAATCTCTTATAATCGGTAATAAGCTCCCCACAGGAGCTCGGAGCAACTCCCCGGGATAACCAGGCAGCTACAGGAGCAAAAATATCCCGTCCGTGAAAGGTCTGACTGACCGGGTGCAAAAAATAATGAGAGGCCGTAATCTCACGGATCTCCCCAACAGGCTCTGTTTGATAGATATAAGAAAGGACCCCATTATCGGGCGCAATAAAGTAATAGGACTCCGTCGAAACCAGAATAGGGCGTCGCTTGGTTCCGACTTCCGGGTCGACCACCACTACATGGATCGTTCTCTTGGGAAAGTAACTGTAAGAAACCCTTAATAAGAAGGCGGCCTGAAGGATATCCTGAGGTCGGACGTTATGACAAAGATCTACAATTCGAGCCTGAGGGTTAATCTGATAGATAACCCCCTTCATAACCCCCACGTAGTGATCCTGAAGTCCAAAATCGGTGAGCAATGTAATAAGTGGAATTGGTTCGGGCATAAGCTTCTCCTCTTTTTTAACTATTTGAAACCACGAAAAAGACAGCTTGTCAATGAAAAGTTAAATCTTTGGACGCAAATTCATAAAAAAAACTTGACATGAAAAAATCTTCTATGTGAAAAAATCGTAGCAGGGTGTTATTATATAAAAGAACTTTTCCGGGAGATTCCTGAAACTGTAAGAATATCAACGAATATCAAAGAAACGAGTAAGGTAAAGAAGTCTCAGAGTTTGAAATCTGCCTTACACTCCTGTTGGGATAGCTTAATTACCTTGTTGAAGTAAATGAATCCAGAGAATAGGGATCTGGATAAACCTGATCAAGTAGCCAGGTAAGTTTGGTCTCAGGGAGAAGGGCAGGTTTATGACTTTATTCAAATAGGTGATTAAACTAGATTATACCCTCATAATTCAGATTATCAATTTCCTTGTGTTGATGTTCATTTTGACCCGACTGGTATTTAAGCCTATTACAAACTGGCTCGAGAAAAGGGAAGAAGCCATTAAAAGTGCATTTAAAGATGCCGAAGAGGCCAGAAAAAAAGCTCTGGAACTGGAAACGGAATACCAGAAAAGACTCCTGGAAGCCAAAAAAGAAGCTCAAGAACTTCGTAAGAAGATCCAGACCGAAGCTTTAAATGAAAAGATGCGTCTCATTGAAGAAACCCAAAGGAAAGGGGAAGCGTTAATTCAGAAGGCCAAAGCAGATATGCAGGCAGATCTGGAGAAGGCCAAGGCTGATCTTAGACAACAGGTGGAAGCCTTTTCTAATCTGATTGTGGAGAAAATCCTGCAGAAATAACGGACGGTAAGCGGTAAAAAAGGCCTTTAAAGTGACGGTTTTCTGTTTACTGCCCGCCGTATTCTGTTTTTAGAAAATGTTAACAAAAGGGTTTATAATTCTAATCTGTTTAGGTTTGTTATGCGTCGTTCAGCCGGCCGGATTAAGCCTGGCGGCTGAGAAAGATAGTAGAGAAGGAGGACATTCCCAGGCAGAAGGGGGATCTGTGGCAGAAACTCTGGAACGGTTGATCAATTTCGTTATCTTCGCAGGAATTCTCTATGTCGCCCTGAGAAAACCTCTGATGAATTTTCTGGATAATCATGCCGAACACATTCAGAAAGCTTTAAAGGAAGCCAAGGAAATTCAAGAGGAGGCTATCCAAAAAGCAGAGGCTTATCAAACTAAACTGCTCTCTGTAGAAGAAGAAGCTTTGAAAGTAAAACAAGAAGCCGAGCAAGACGCTCTGGAGGAAAAGAAAAAAATTCTGGCCGAAGCTCAAACGCAGGCAGAAAGGTTGATGACCCAGGTAAGGTTTGAAGTAGATCAAGAGGTGAAAAAAGCAAAGGAAGAGCTCAGAACCTTTGCGGCTCTGTTAGCCGTGGAAATCGCTGAGAAAAAACTACGTGCCAGTCTGACAGAGTCTGACCAAAAGAAATTGGTCGAAGAGTATATTGCAAGGATGGAGAATCTGAATTGAGAACGACTAAAGTTTCTAAACGTTATGCAAAAGCCCTGGTAGATCTGGCGAAAAACCAGGGTAAGCTTGAGGAAGTCTGGGAAGAGCTTTCCCGACTTTCCAACCTTTTAGAAAGTGAAGAAACCTTAAAGTATATTTTTTTTAATCCTTCCATTGCACCTGTCCAGAAGGGCCTGGTTTTAGAAGAGGTATCAGAAAGAATTCGGTTATCTCCTCTGACTGTTAATTTCTTAAATCTATTGCTTCGGAAAGGACGTTTGCAGAATCTTTCAGATATTATAGAGCAATACCGGGTACTCTGGGATGAGATTCTCAATCGGGCTACGGCTGAAGTTCAAAGTGCAATTCCTTTATCCGAAGAAACCAAAATCCGGTTACGGGAAAAGTTAAGTCAGGTTACAGGTAAAGAGATTATCCTGAGAACCTCGGTAAATCCCGAACTCCTGGGGGGGATTGTAACCAGGATTGGAAGTCTTGTATTTGATGGAAGCATCCGTACCCAATTGGATCGTGTACGGGAGAGGTTGGTAAAAGGATAAAGAGGTATGGGAGTGTGGAAGTAGGGAGGTATGGGGGTATAGAAGTGTGGGAGTGTGGGAGAATTTACTCCCATACTCCCATACTTCCACACTCCTATATTTCCTACTTCCACATTTTATTAGATGGGAATTCGAGCGGAGGAAATCAGTTCCATTATTAAGCAGCAAATAGCAGGTTTTGAAGCGGGGATCGATGTAGAAGAAGTGGGGACCGTTATCGAAATAGGAGATGGGATTGCCCGCATTTATGGATTAGAAAAGGCCATGGCCGGCGAGCTTCTGGAGTTTTCCCATGGAGTCATGGGAATGGTCTTAAACCTGGAAGAGGATAACGTGGGAGCAGTATTACTGGGGGACTACGTGGCCATTAAGGAAGGCGATACGGTTAAAAGGACCCGGCGCATCGCCGAAGTGCCCGTTGGAGATGCCATGATCGGTCGAGTTGTAAATGCATTGGGGCAACCCATCGACGGAAAGGGTCCCATCCCCGTCACCGAATACCGTCCCATTGAACGTATAGCTCCTGGGGTTGTCGATCGTCTTCCGGTCAATCAACCCCTACAAACGGGAATCAAAGCCATTGATTCCATGATTCCTATTGGACGGGGACAGCGTGAATTGATTATTGGAGATCGACAAACAGGAAAGACGGCTATTCTGGTCGATACCATTATTAACCAAAAGGGTGGGGACGTGATCTGTATTTACGTGGCGATTGGTCAGAAACGTTCCACAGTTGCCCAGGTCGTCAAAACCCTGGAAGATTATGGGGCAATGGATTATACCATTGTAGTCTCGGCAACAGCCAGCGAGCCGGCTCCCCTTCAGTACATTGCTCCCTATGCGGGATGTGCCATGGGCGAGTATTACCGGGATACCGGTCGACATGCCCTGGTGATGTATGATGATCTCTCCAAGCATGCCGTTGCTTACCGACAGCTCTCCCTTTTGTTACGACGACCACCAGGTCGTGAAGCTTATCCGGGAGACGTCTTTTACCTTCATTCCAGGCTCTTAGAGCGTGCAGCCAAGCTTAACAATGAACTGGGAGGGGGGAGTCTGACGGCCCTTCCGGTCATTGAAACTCAGGCGGGTGATGTTTCAGCTTATATTCCCACCAATGTCATTTCCATCACCGATGGACAGATCTACCTTGAATCCGACCTTTTTTATTCGGGCATTCGGCCTGCTGTTAATGTAGGCCTTTCTGTTTCTCGGGTTGGCGGAGCTGCTCAAACCAGAGCGATGAAACAGGTTGCCGGTAGATTGAGACTGGATCTGGCTCAATATCGAGAGATGGCGGCCTTTGCCCAGTTTGGAAGTGAGTTGGATAAAGCGACTCAAGCCCAACTGGCCCGGGGTGAAAGAATGGTTGAACTATTAAAACAGGATCAATATCAACCTCTCCCCATGGAAAAGCAGGTTCTGATCATCTACGCCGGAGTTAACGGTTTCCTGGATGACCTTCCGGTTTCAAAAATACGACAATTCGAGAGGGAGTACTACGCCTTTATGGATAACAAGCACCCTGAGATCGTCCAGGAAATAGCCGAGAAAAAAGCCCTATCCGATGAGCTTCAAAAGAAGATTAACCAGGCCATTGAAGAATTTAAGCGAATATTTAATGAGAAAGTATAGAAGAAGTACGGAAGTATGGAAGTGTGGAAAGCTCCCTTATCTTTCCATACGCTTATCCCCTTTTACTTCCATACTTCTTTAAAGAATGCCGAGTCTTAGACATATTCGACGCAGAATTCGTAGTGTTAAAAATACCCAACAGATCACGAAAGCCATGAAGATGGTATCTGCAGCGAAGCTGCGACGGGCTCAGATCCAAATAGAAGAAGCTCGCCCCTACGCCCAGAAGATGGCAGAAGTTCTTAGCAGAGTGGCCAGGAGGGCAAAACCCGGCTTAAATCCCCTTCTAACGCCCAGAGAAGAAAAGAAAGTGGAACTCCTCATTATTACGGCCGACAAAGGGCTTGCCGGAGCATTTAATGGAAATGTTCTCAGAAAAGCCATGGAATTTATTCGAGAACGGGGAGATGAGGTCTCACTAACGCTAAACGTCGTAGGACGGAAGGGAAGAGATTTTTTAAGGCGAAGATACTCCAACATTCGGAAAGAGTATATAGATATTTTTAGGAAGCTAAGTTATGAGCAGGCCATTCTTATTGGAACAGACTTAGTTGATCGTTATTTGAAAGAAGAAGTCGATGGGGTCTATGTTGTTTATACTGAATTTAAATCTGTGATGAGGCAACAGGTGAGTCTACAGCAATTGCTGCCCGTAAAGCCCCAAGAAGAAGTACCGTCTGAGATTTATCAACCCGATTATATTTATGAACCAGGAGTCAAAGAAGTTCTGGAAAAATTAGTTCCCAAACATATTATAACTCAAATTTACCGTTACCTTTTGGAGTCTAATGCAAGCGAACACGCATCCCGGATGACGGCCATGGATGCTGCAACCAAAAACGCCTCAGAAGTTATTGCAAAACTAACTTTAACCTATAACCGGGCCCGACAGGCTGCCATTACCAAAGAGATCATTGAGGTTGTCAATGGCGCAGAGGCTTTAAAAACCTAAGAAAAAGTGATGAGTGAAGAATTGAGAAGTCAGAAGTCCGGAACCAGAAATTATTCTGTACTCTGGCTCCTGATTCCTGGCTTCTGGTATTTATCAAGATGGGAGTAGGAAAAATTGTTCAGGTCATCGGACCTGTTATCGATGTGAGATTTGAGCAAGGGGATTTACCGGCTATTTATAATGCAGTTCGCATTACCAATAAAGGTTTTGAGGCGGATACCGGTAGGGATATCAATATTATTGCTGAAGTAGCCCAGCATCTGGGGGAAGATACGGTAAGATGCATCTCCATGGCCCCTACAGATGGACTTATCCGGGGTCTACCCGTTGAAGATACCGGAAGACCCATTAGTGTTCCGGTTGGAAGGGGAACCCTGGGTAGAATCCTGAATGTTATCGGGGAGCCGGTTGATGGACTAGGGCCTGTCGAAGCTACAGAACGATGGCCTATTCACCGGGACGCTCCGCCCCTTATAGAACAGAGTACCTCTAAAGAGATGTTTGAAACCGGAATTAAGGTAATTGACCTGTTAGAGCCCTATACCAAGGGGGGAAAAACAGGTTTGTTTGGTGGAGCAGGTGTAGGAAAAACGGTCATTATCCAGGAGCTGATCCATAATATCGCCATGCAGCACGGTGGATTCTCGGTTTTTAGCGGGGTTGGAGAAAGAACCCGGGAGGGGAATGATCTCTGGTTAGAAATGAAACACTCGGGCGTTCTTGACAAGGTCGCCCTGATCTACGGACAGATGACGGAATCCCCGGGGGCAAGACTTCGAGTCGGATTAACCGGCTTAACGGTTGCCGAATACTTCCGGGATGTGGAAGGTCAGGATGTACTCCTTTTTATCGATAACATTTTCCGATTTACCCAGGCAGGTTCGGAAGTTTCAGCCCTTCTGGGAAGAATGCCGTCGGCTGTAGGCTACCAACCGACACTGGCTACAGAAATGGGTGAGCTGCAGGAGCGTATTACTTCCACCCTTAAAGGTTCCATTACTTCCGTCCAGGCTATTTACGTTCCGGCCGATGACTTAACCGATCCTGCCCCCGCGACCGCATTTGCTCACCTGGATGCAACGACGGTACTCAATCGACAGATTGCAGAACTCGGTATCTATCCCGCCGTCGATCCCCTGGATTCCACCTCTAAGATCCTAGATCCCCGCGTTGTGGGCCTTGAACACTACGAAGTGGCCCGGGGAGTTCAACAGGTTCTCCAGAGATATAAAGATCTTCAAGATATTATTGCCATCCTTGGAATGGAAGAGCTTTCTGAAGAGGATAAGCTCATCGTGGCCCGGGCCAGAAAAATACAGCGCTTCCTGTCTCAACCTTTCTTTGTTGCAGAGGCCTTTACCGGAACCCCAGGCCGATATGTCACCGTCAAAGACACCATTCGGGGATTTAAAGAACTCCTGGAAGGGAAACATGATGAGGTTCCGGAACAGGCATTTTATATGGTGGGGACCATCGACGAAGCTATGGAAAAAGCCGAGCGAATCCGAAGGGGAAAATAAACCAGGAAGTTTAAGACCGGAGCCTGAAGGCTTGTAAGATGGCTCTCTTGCCTCCTGTCTCCAGTCCTTATCTATGGCCGAGGAAACCTTTCAATTAGATGTGGTGACCCCGCAAAGGGTTGTGGTCAGTGAACAGGTTAATGAAATGACAGCGCCTGGATCTGAAGGAGAATTTGGCGTGCTTCCGGGGCATACTCCTTTCCTGACCACACTTCGATTTGGGGAATTGTGGTACCGAAAGGGGAATGTGGATTATTTCTTAGCTGTAGGTCCTGGATTTGCAGAAGTGGGACCGGACAAAGTAACCATTCTGGTGGATACTGCCGAAACTGCCGACGAAATCGATGTCAACCGGGCTCAAATGGCCCGGGCAAGGGCCGAAGAGAATCTACGGAAGACCGATTATGACCTGGAAACCGCCTTGGCCGAAATGCGGCAGGCAGAAGTACGGTTGGAGGTAGCCAAGAAGGTTAAAAAAACCTAAACCTGCCTGACCCATCCCATTGAACTGGCAATAAGAAGTTATAAACCCTAAAATGGCAGCTATGGGAAGGGGTACCCGGTACTCAGGATCCCAAAAGTAACCTATACCTGCCTGCCTAGGATTCCTAGGAAGGCTTCCAGGAGTCCAGAAATCTTGGAAGCCCCTTGATTTAAAAACTGGGTTCCCGGCTGAGGGTGCTCAATATCTAACAGATCCCCATGTTTTACTAATCTTTGTTTACCATTTTTAGCTTTCCCACTTATCTTTCAAAGAATAGAAATAACCCTCTATCTTGTGAGAAGGAGGATCTATGCGTCCATCGAAGCAATTAAGGAGTCGAGAATGGTTTGGACCCTCCGATGAGGCGGGTCTTTTTCATCGTGCCTGGCTGCGGGCAGAAGGCTTTCATGAACAGGTTTTTCAAAATAAACCCATCATTGGAATTTGTAACTCCGCCAGTGAGTTGAACAATTGCAACCTGCATCTAAAATTCGTTGCCGAAGCGGTTAAACGAGGGGTATGGCAGGCCGGCGGCTTCCCCCTGGAGTTTCCGACGATTTCTTTAGGGGAACCCTTCATGAAACCAACGACCATGCTTTACCGTAATTTGATGGCCATGGATGTAGAAGAAATGATTACGGCCAGTCCCATCGATGGAGTAGTTTTGTTGGGAGGGTGTGATAAAACGGTTCCAGCCCAGTTAATGGGTGCCGCCAGCGCCAATATCCCAACTATTATGGTAACCGGAGGACCTATGTTGCGAGGGATGTGGGGACAACAAGAACTGGGCTCCGGAACCGATGTGCGACGACACTGGGATAAGAAACGAGCCGGAAAACTCACCGATGAAGAATGGGCCGAGATTGAAGGTAGCATTTCGCGTAGCGCCGGTCATTGTACAGTTATGGGGACCGCTTCGACGATGACCAGTCTCGCCGAAGTTCTTGGAATGACCTTACCGGGGACGGCAAACATTCCGGCCCCCGATTCCCGCCGCTATGCCACAGCTGAAGCCAGCGGACGCCGAATCGTCGAAATGGTTTACGAAGATCTGAAGCCCTCGCAAATTATGACCCGTAAAGCCTTCGAAAATGCCATTCGGGTTCTGATGGCTTTGGGCGGTTCTACCAATGCCATCATTCACCTCACGGCCATTGCCGGACGACTGGGCATTCGTCTCCCTCTGTCTCTCTTTGATGAATTCTCCCGAACTACCCCGTTTATCACCAATGTACGCCCCTCCGGGAAATATCTGATGGAAGATTTCTTCTATGCGGGCGGAGTTCAGGCCGTCATGAAAGAAATTTCTCCCCTCCTGCACCTGGATACCCTGACCTGTACCGGTAAAACCCTGGGAGAAAATATCCGGAATGCCCAATGCTATAACCCCGATGTCATTCGAACGATGAAAGAACCCCTCTATAAAGAGGGAGGAACGGCTATCCTCTATGGAAACCTGGCCCCCAGGGGGGCAGTGATTAAACAAACTGCCGCATCACCCAGATTACTTCAGCATCGAGGACGTGCCCTTGTTTTTGAAAGTAATAAAGAAATGTATGAACGGATTGATGATCCTGATCTGGAGGTAGATGAAAATACCGTACTGGTTTTAAGAAATGCAGGACCCAAAGGAGCACCGGGTATGCCGGAGTGGGGAAGATTACCGGTTCCGGCTAAATTGTTAAAGCGAGGAATCGAGGATATGGTCCGAATTAGCGATGCTCGTATGAGCGGAACCAGCTATGGAACCATTGTGCTCCACGTAACCCCCGAGTCTGCCGCAGGAGGTCCCTTAGCCATTGTACAAACCGGAGATCTCATTGAACTGGATGTTCCCAATCGAAAACTTAACTTACTGGTACCCGATGAAGAAATCCAACGTCGTCTGGCCGCCTGGAAACCGCCCCTATCCCCCTATAAACGGGGTTATGTGAAGATGTACCTGGAACACGTTCTCCAGGCCGACGAAGGCTGTGATTTTGATTATTTGCAGGCAGAAAATTTGGAATAACCGGCATATCCTTCAGGTAGCTCTCTTTTCGTCGCTTATCCTTCTGAAGGCAGGATTCTACGCGAGAAATTTAAACAGAAAAACTCTCAAAACCTATTTAGTTGGAACAAACTATGCAGGATTTGTATTAAATTAAAATCGGAACGTCTTTTTGCATCCACTTCTTTGGGAAGGAGGCTTGATATGAACATTCAGATTGAAGGACTCCATGATGAGGTAACCCCGGCACGAAGGGCTTTAATTGAAGAAAGACTCTCCAAACTTACTAAATACGATATCGATCTCATTCATATCCGCATTACGCTAGAAAAAGATCCCCACCATCAGAAGGGGAATGATTGTGTACGTATTGTGCTGCTGGTTCCGGGTAATACCCTGGTCGCGAACAAGACCGATGATACGCTAGAGAACGCACTCTTTAAGGCCTTCGATACCATCGAAAGGGAACTTAAAGACTATATCAAGGAAAAACAGATTCATGCCATCAAGCCGCCGTCTACTCAACCTAGAGGATCCATCAGCCAAATTTTTAAGGATAAAGGATATGGCTTTATTCTTACAGAGGAAGGAACAGAAGTTTATTTCCATAAAAATTCTGTTCGAGGCGTCTCTTTTGAAAACCTTGAAGTGGGGATTCCGGTAGAGTTTGATCTTGAAGAGGGTAGAGAAGGACCCCAGGCCACCCGGGTAGCCGTGTTTTAGTGAAGTTTTAAAGCCAGGGAAATACAAAGGGAGAAAAAGCAAAAAACCTTACGGAGTTGCTCAGACCCGAAGTACTCCTTCAGAACTGCTCCATCGACAAATGGGTTTTAGGCCCCTTCCTCGTCTGTTCCCCCTACTGAAGGAACCTCTCCTATCCTTTCTGTTTTAAAAGTTCAGCGAAGGAAATCCTTTCCCGTTCGTCCTGAACCCTTTCACCTGCCCAGGACGAACGGGATGCAACCGGTACAACCTCAAGTCAGAAACAGAACGGGCCCCCTACGGAAGGACAGGCTACTTTTATAAACAGCCGACTAAAATCTTTTTAAGATACTTCTTGCTCCAAAAACTTCCTATTGGCAAGATATTTCTTAGCAGGTCACCCCACCAGAGCTTCTGAAAACCGGTCAGACTGGTCTGGATAGTTCTCTGAAGGGTCTCAGACTCCTCTCCGTCCCCGTATCAACTGGGCAATCAGCACAACAAGCCCAACAATCAATAACAAGTGAATGAGATTACCTCCTATACTAAAGCCAAAACCAAGAGCCCAAAGCACCAAAAGAATCAACAGAATCGTCCACAACATAAGCAGCTACTCCTTACCGGGGAGGGTTTATTTAAAATTAAGTTGGATACCGATCTGTATTTTTTCTACTACCTGAAACCTGATAGATTCAACCTGGGATTTACTCGACCTGTCCTATCTCGTGGGATACCTCCTTGGGGCTGGCGTAGCTTTTCTCTGGAAGTTCATTGAGAATATTCAAGACCTTTTCATCGGCTCCATTTCTTCTTGCCGCTTCCAGTAAACCCTGCTTATCGGTAGGGTAGTCAATTCCGCTTAGATATTTTTGGACTTGAATAGGATTAGGTGCCTGGGAGTCCTTTTGGGTTTTTTGTTTATCTTCCTGAGTTTGATCTTTTCGAGTTTTCTCGGCCATCTTTCTACCTCCTGGTTCTATACGATATACTGATAGGCTTTACGCCATTCGTTTTCATACTCTGGCGTGAAGAGCCTACTTTCATCATACCTGGGTAAAGTTTCTACCTGAGCCCGGGTCAGGTTATCGATGTAAATTTTTCTTGCTGTGGGATCAATCCGAATCCGGTTAACCGGAACCAGAAATTTTTCGCTGATGAGCCATCCACCGGTATCTACAACCAGATACTCTGTTTGTTGGGTATCCTTATAGCCACAATAACGGGTTACAACTCCCAGATACTCGTTATTTTTTCCATAAACTTCATACCCTTTAAGATCCCACTGATGATTATTTATCCTACAGGTGTCTAACCAACCCCATGTGGATTCACCTGGGCGATAGATATCCCTTCGTCGAAAAGGCGTTTCGTGGGTTTCAAACCGCCTGGGATACCGGAACGCTTCATCGGTTTCGTAAGTAAATTGGTCAAAACTTCCTGCTCTGTTTGGGTAGTAAATACCCAATAACTCCCGTTCATAGTCGGGATCCGTCCATCGGGACTCATCATAAACGGGTAGTCGATGAATGGTTTCCCGGGTCAGCGTACCCAGATACACCCGGTTAGAAGCATCATCAATCTCAATCATTCCTACAGGTACGATGAACTTTTTACTTTCCAACCAGGTCCCCGCATCGATGATGACATACCGAACCTTCATGGCGACTGGATCCACCAGAAGCTCGTCAATATCGCCGAGATAATCTCCCATTTTATTATAAACCGGAAATCCTCGAATATCGACGCTTTCATCGGCTACCTCAAAATCATCCAATTTTGATAATTCAGCTAAAGCCATAGTTCTTACCTCCTGTTTGCTGAAATCCTCCTTCAGGCTACCCTAAAGAGCCTATTCAATGAGGTATAATGACCGGATAGATTGTAATTACTGAAGTGGATTGGCCGGTAAATAGGGTATTTATTCCTTGAGCTGGAGTACGACGCCATGAAAAAAAGATAATAGCCAGAACCATGAGTACCAGGATCAGCAGAAACCAAAGCCAACCACCGGATCGTTTTCTCTGAATATGTATCTCAGCCATACTTTCCTCCTTTTTTATTTTTTAGTTATTATTTTCTTAATTATTCATTTTTTATGCCAAAATAAGATTTTAATAAGCCCAAATTCCAATAAAGTAACCAAAGACAAGGACAAGCCGGTAGATCCGAATTCTACAAGTTTTCTTGGGTTTATCCTTTGGTAGGATTATTTCAAGTCCAGGAGGCAGAAGAAGCGAAGAAAGAGGTTAAGGAAGACCCTTCAAGGGGTAAAAATGAGTCCTTTAGGGATTTTAAAAGGGATAGAAATAAAGGAGGCAGGGGCATATTTCAGGCGCCCCCATAAGGAATGGTAAGAGTTGAACAGAATAAAGATGGGCAAAGGATTACCTCTGGGTTACCACAATCCGGATTGCACCGCCGACATTATTCGCATCACAGACTCTGACAGTATAACCCCCCGTGATACTGGGTGTAAAGCCCAGAGTTTCCGATCCAAGGGTTGAATTGGTCGCCGTAGCAACTTGATTATTATTAGGATCGAATATGGTTAAGTCTGGATTTTCATTGGAAGGTCCCGTAGCCTCAACCTTTACAGGAACCCCGGCCTCTCCATTAAAGAGGGGAGAAGCGCAACCCCCCGGGGCCAATTGCTGGGTAGTATCTAATACAACGACACTTGTAGGCCCATTATCCTCATCGTGGCAGCCGGCAAGAAAAACAGGACCGACTAAAAAGATAATTCCCAGATAAATCCATAACCCTTTATTTTTATAACTAGCCATGGTACGGCCTCCTTTTTATCTTGTTATTCCCGGATTGAACCGACAATGAGCCCAACGATTTCATCGGGTGTCGTTTCCCGGGTTAAGCGCTCGCCCACTTTCCTTCCCCTACGCATCACAATTAACCGATCTGCTACGGAAAAGACATCGTGGAGTTGATGACTGATAATAATCACCGGAACTCCTTGAGCCTTTAGGGTTCGAACAAGGGCCAGAACCTTCTGTTGTTCGGCAACTCCCAGGGCAGCCGTAGGTTCATCCATGATTAAAAATTTTGCATTCCAATAAATCGACCGGGAGATCGCAACGGCCTGTCGTTGACCACCGGAAAGCTTCTGAATTTTGTTCCGTAGCGAAGGAATCTCGATATCTAACCGCTTTAAGACTCGTCTGGATTCCTCTAACATATAATTTCTATCCAATACGTTAATAAAACCCAAAACTTTTTTGACTTTCTCTCGCCCCAAAAAAATATTAGCGTAGACATTTAGATTCTCTGCCAGAGCCAGATCTTGATAGATGGTTTCAATACCCAGTTTCAAGGCCTCCATGGGGTTTGAGAGTTTGAGTTCCTTTCCCTGGAAGAGAATTTGTCCTTCATCGGGCTGATAAACTCCAGAGATCATTTTAATAAGAGTGGACTTACCGGCTCCGTTATCTCCCAGCAATCCCACCACTTCACCTGGAAAGACCTGCATATGGACCCGATCTACGGCCACCAATCCACCGAATCGTTTGGTTAAATTGATAACTTCTAAAATAGGCGTAGACGATTCCAAATTTTTATCTCCTCTCTATTCTTATTTTTAAGACGTCCTGTTCAGTTAAAAGTTTCGGTTTTAATGATACTTTTGCAGTTTTTAAATCCTCATCCATGAAGAGGAGGTGTGGGAGTAGGGGAGTATGGGGGTAAATTCTCTTACACACCCACCCCTCCATACCCCCATACTCCCTTACCCCCATACTCCCCTACTTTCTTCATTACGCCGATTTTAGAATTCTGACCTTCTGTTTCTAAGGGGTCAGGATTCATCTTCATAGATCATTTCGGGAAAGAACTGATCGATGAGGACGGCGATAATAATAATGATACCCACGGCAAAGAATTGATAAAAGGGTTGAACGCCCAAAATAACCAATCCGGTTTCTAAAGTGGCGATGATCAAGGTTCCAATCACCGTTCCCTTGAGATTACCGGTACCTCCGAACAGACTGGCACCTCCTATAACAACCGCTGCGATAGAATCCAGCATCCTGGCTTCTCCGGCCAGGGAACTTCCGGTAGTAAAGCGAAGCACGTACAGAACCCCTCCCAGTGCTGCAAACATGGACGAGATAATATAGATAATCATCAGGTGTCGGGAAACCGGAATACCGGCCCTTAGAGCCGCGTCTACATTTCCCCCAATGGCATAGGTATGCTGACCAAATCGGGTCTGGGCCAATATAAAACCAAAAATAATCAAGACAATGGCTGCTATAACGGCAGGGATAGGAATAATTCCAACGAGATTTCGGACTTCGGTTCTTTCCATCTCCGGACGTTGAAGAAAAGAGAACCCTTTTTCCGGCAGATAATAGAAAATATAACCGTTTCCAATAAAACCCAGGGAAGGAGGCAGGTTAACAACCGGAAAACCACCAGACAGGATAAGCCCGGCCCCATGGGCTACGCCAAACATACCCAGAGTTGCAATAAAAGGGGGGACTTTTAACCTGGCGATGAGAAATCCGTTGATAAATCCCGGAATTATCCCCGAAAAAAGCCCGGCCAGGCATCCCAGGAGGATACTCAAGGATTCTGAAACCCCGGAATTGTAAAGATCTCTCATGACAAGGGCAGCGATAACCGTTGCGGCTCCCATGACGTAACCTACAGAGAGATCAATTCCTCCGGTAATGATAACGAAGGTTTCCCCGGCTGCCAGCATAAGGGTGGTCGTAGAGGCAACGAGAATGTTTTGATAGTTTTTAAGGCTGAAGAACCCAAGCCCAAAGATGCTAAAGTAAGTTAGCATCAAAATGAGAAAGAACAAGGCCCAGTTCCGACCCACTCGGATCAGGAATCTTCTCAGGCCGGATTTCATGGTGATTGTACCGGGGGTAGTAGACAATGGGCGGTGGATCCACAGGGGGAGAAGGGACCAATAGACCCCTCAGGACCTTCCCTTTTTAAGACTTATGATCCACTGCCCATTATCCCCTATTTGGAATAGATATACTGCTGCATCTCAGGGTCATTCACGTTTTCTTTGGTAAAGAACTGGAAACCGGGGACGACCCTTTTATTAGGAATCGGAGTCTTATCCTTAAAATACTTATAACCCCATTCCACTGCCAGGCTACCTATTTCAGCCGGGAGTTGTGCCAGTACCAGATCCACCTGACCTTTTTTGAGAGCATTGATCAAATCCTGGGTAGCATCCCAGGAAGCGATCTTTACGGTACCTGTCAGGCCTGCATTGACCACAGCCTGATAAACCCCCTGGGCGCTGAACAGATTAGTTCCGAAGATCCCTACAATATCTGGATTAGCCTGAAGCTTGGCTAAAGTTTGAGCCTGGGCCTTTTCCTGACTATCTAGATTGTAATCTATTCCTACCAGCTCAATGTTGGGATATTTTTTGATCCCTTCCTTAAACCCTTCGACCCGATCCCTTACACTGGAGACGTCGGGATTTGTGGTATTAATATAGACCTTCCCCTTTTCACCGATCATTTTGGCCAGCCGTTCGGCAACCTGGATGCCGCCCAATTTATTGTCTGTTCCAATATAAGCCAGAGGGAAGCTATAATTACTTTCCTTGGTATAATCCCCATCTCCGATGAAGGTATCCACGGTAATGATCTCGATCCCCTGATCGTGGATTTTTTTAAGGACCGGAATCAACGCCTCGGTGGAGGTCGGAGCGGTCATAATCAAATCGATATCTCCACGGGCCGCAACCGCTTCCAGGATAGGAACCTGCACTTCCGGTCCCCAGGCTTTTGGATACTCTGAAACAACCAGATCAACCCCTAATTCCTGAGCCTTTTTTCGGATTCCTTTTTCCATGGTGAAGTAAAAGGGGTCTGCTACTCCGGCTACAAAGGCAAATTTTAATTTTTTCTCTGCCGCCAAACCATCACTTATCACAGAACTTACTAAAAGCCCACAAAGCAAACTTAAAATAACTCGTCTCATGCCTTTCCTCCTTTAAAGTTATACTTAAATGGGGTGAGGAAGTAAGTAGAAAAGTTAATGAAGAACGATGAATACCCTTTCCCATTGAAATGCCCCATCACCTGTAAGGACAATCCCAGAGGGCCTATCCTCTCTCCCCTCACGCTCCCTCTTTGGAGGTTTCAGGAGAGGGAAATGGGAGGTAAGGTCAGGATCATCCTGTCTGATCAGGTCCTATTTTCGTGGTGAAGGGATATAACTCTTTCATAAACAGACAAGATAGGAATGTCAAGCAGAAAAAATTTATCTTCGAGGTAAGGAGAAGGGGAGAAGGGGAGAAGGAGAGAATTTCACGAATTGGGAGGATAAAATTCGTGAAATTCAGGGAATGGTTGGTTAAAAATTACTCGATTACATCCATCTCGATAGGTTCTACCTTCACCCCCTGTTCCTGGAAGTAGGCAATGGCTTTCTTAATTTCCTCTCGTTCACCTTCCAGCTCCAGAGCTACAAGTCCGATTTCATCGGAAACGCTGGCCTGACGGATGTTGGTAACCACTTCAAATTTATGTCCTACCCGATAAATCAACGGCTCTTTAACCAACTCCTTAGGAAAAGTTAAATAAACCCGTCTTTTTTCTATAGCACCTCCGGCAATGGCCGGTACAATCGAGACCACATCTCCGTCTTTTACCTCGGTTTCCATATTTTTAAGGAACCGAATATCTTCCTCCCGAACGTAGATATTTACAAACCTACGTATGGCTCCTTTTTCATCGCAGATCCGCTCCTTGAGCCCTGGATAGGACTTTTCCAGATTGTCGATAACTTCAGAAATGGTGCTTCCTTGAACTTCAACTTCGGCGTTTCCCCCGGCTAATTTCCTTAAAGGCGTTGGAATTCTGACAATCACGCTCATAACTCTTTGAGGATAGAAGATCAAGCAGGGAAGATAGTTCCTACAGGCTTTATCCTCGACCTTTGATCTTCTATCTTTTATTCTTCGTGGTTAATGGATTTTCTGCCCCCTTTTTCTTTATAAAGGGCATCAAATTGGGAGAGCTTAGCTTCAATGACGATGGGTTTACCCACACGATCTATGACCACCTCCTGGGTTTTTAGACCATTTCCTGTAATGGAGACCACAATGGATTCATCTCGGGGAATGACTCCCTGGTCCAGGAGTTTCTTGGTCACCCCCAATGTGACGCCACCGGCAGTTTCTGTGAAAATTCCTTCGGTTTCAGCTAAAAGTTTCATGGCCTGGATGATTTCTTCATCGGATACATCCTCGGCCCAGCCGCCACTTTCTCGGATTACTCCCATGGCATAAAAGCCATCGGCGGGATTACCGATAGCCAGGGATTTGGCAATGGTAGACGGTTTAACAGGGGTAATCAGCTCGCTTTTCTTCTTAACGGCAGTCACAATAGGTGCACACCCCGTCGCCTGGGCGCCATAAACTTTAGTATCCACCTCGGAAACAAAACCCAGCTTTTCCAGCTCCTTAAAGGCTTTCCAGACCTTGGTAATGAGAGATCCACCTGCCATGGGAACCACGATATGTTTGGGAACCTTCCACCCCAGTTGTTCGGCAATTTCGTAGCCAAAGGTTTTAGAACCTTCAGCATAGTAAGGGCGCAGGTTGATGTTGACGAAGGCCCAACCGTATTTACCGGCAATCTCGCTACACAGGCGGTTGACTTCATCGTAGCTTCCCCTGATGCCTACTAAATTGGTCCCGTAGATCATGGTTCCAAGAACTTTTCCCTGCTCCAGGTCATAGGGGATAAAAACAAAGCTACGAAGGCTACTGGCTGCTGCAATGGCTGCCACTGAATTCGCCAGATTTCCGGTAGATGCACAGGCAACGGTATCAAAGCCGAACTCTTTGGCCTTGGACAAGGCTACCGATACAACCCGATCTTTGAAGGAGAGGGTCGGATAATTGGCCGCATCATTTTTAAGATAAAGTTCAGAAACTCCCAGAGCCTGAGCCAGGTTATGGGCACGAATTAACGGCGTAAATCCGATATCGATACCGATTCCGCTGTCTTTTTCTAAAGGGAGGAGCTCCTTATACCGCCACATGTTCTTCTGCCGCTCGGCAATTTTCTCCTTACTGATATTCCGTTTGATCTCTTCATAATTATAAACAACTTCCAATGGTCCGAAACAAAACTCGCAGACATGTAAGGGTTCCTTAGGATATTCTCGCCCACATTCCCGACACTTTAATCCACGTACGTAACTCATCGGTCCGCTATCCATTGTCCTTTGTCCGTTGTCTGCTGTTCCTTGCAACGGACACTGAACAATTTATAAAATTAAGCAATACAGACACCTCTACCGCTTTCCACGGTTTAAAAGGAGGATCATCCCAGAAACGCTTATATCGGTAAGTTCCCTTCGGTCATCCTGTAGGGTTAAAGAATTCTGTCATTTCCATAAGTTTCTTGGGAAAATCTATCTATTCTGGATAAGGATTTATGTGAAAACTAATATTCCCGGTCTGAATTGTCAAGAAAATAAAGATCTCTCTCAGGGAGAAAGATGTCTTAGAAACTGAGACATCAAACAATTATTTAATAAAAAATAACTTGTAGGTCTCTATAGCTCTTTTATTGTCTCCTTTAGCAAGACAGAAAGAAGGCTTCCCTAAAATAATTTTTTATAAGTTATTGAAAAAAGATCCCTTTTACAAATAAAGTCTCCCTTTGGGAATATAGCATAAAATTTGCTCTGTAAAAAGATACGGTGCTTACCGGGAAGGAGGTGGAAAAGCAACCGTATAGGCTTCATTGAAGAAAACACTTTGTTAGATGGGAAGGAACCCACAAAACGACGGTTAAGGCCGATAAGACCTGGGAAACCCTGACTGAAGGGAAAAGGTCAGCCCCGGCAGGGCAACCTGTCTAACAGGACACGGCCAGGAAGCTTGAAGAAAATTCTGAATTCTGAATCCCTCGACAGGAAGGGCGTGTTAGTTTACCAAGGCCTGGGGGGCCTCTTTCCCACTTTCTGGATTATCTTTATAGAAAAAATTTACTTGAAGCTTTCCAAAGCGTATAGTACTTTGATGACAACTGCACCGTTATTAAAGGCTATTGCCCCGGAATGGGTCTAAGCTTAGGAAGTATCATATCCTGGTTGTAAAGTAGAGGGTTACCGGTCATGTTCAAAAAAATTCTTATTGCCAACCGTGGGGAAATTGCTCTGAGGATTATCAGGGCCTGCAGGGATCTGGAGATTACAACAGTCGCCATTTATTCCGAAGCAGATCGTAAGGCCCTTCACGTACGATATGCCGACGAAGCCTATTGCGTCGGTCCGCCTCCGGCGATTCAGAGCTACCTCAATATAGAAAAAATTCTGGAGATTGCACGAGCGACCAAAGTCGAAGCAATTCATCCGGGATATGGATTCTTATCCGAGAACGCAACCTTTGCTCGAAGATGTGAGGAAGAAGGAGTGGTTTTTATCGGTCCATCCAGTCAGGCTATCCAGGCGATGGGAAATAAAACGGCGGCCAGGAAGATAGCTCTTCAGGAGGGGGTTCCGGTAGTTCCGGGGACAGAAGATGTAATTGAAGACGACCGTATGGCCATGCGCCTGGCCGAAGAGATAGGATTTCCTGTTGTTATCAAGGCGGCTGCGGGGGGCGGCGGAAAAGGTATGCGTATTGTCCGGAACTCCCGGGATATGGAGAGTGCCCTGAGAAGTGCTCGCTCCGAAGCCCGATCTGCCTTTGGGGATCCCTCTGTGTATCTGGAAAAATATATCGAAGAGCCCCGACACATAGAAATTCAGGTTCTGGGGGATAAGTACGGGAAAATGGTTTATCTGGGAGAAAGGGAATGTTCTATCCAGCGTCGACATCAAAAGCTTATCGAAGAATCCCCCTCGGTCATTGTAGATCCAGACCTGCGTCAAAGGATGGGCAAAACAGCAGTAAAAGCAGCCCTGGCCGCAGGGTATTACAACGCCGGAACCCTTGAATTTTTAGTAGATAAGAACAAGAATTTTTATTTCCTGGAGATGAATACCCGATTGCAGGTCGAGCATCCGGTAACCGAAATGGTGACGGGAATCGATCTGGTCAAGGAGCAGCTTAGAATAGCCGCCGGGGAAAGACTCTCCTACTCCCAGGAGGAAATCCGGTTAAACGGGGCTGCCATGGAGTGTCGGATTTACGCTGAAGACCCGGAAAATCACTTTATGCCTTCCCCCGGTAAAATTCTAGTTTTACAACCTCCCCTTGGACCCTGGATCCGGGTTGATAGTGGAACCTTCCAGGGAGATGAGATCTCCGTATATTACGACTCCATGATCGCCAAGTTAATCGTTTGGGGACGTGACCGCCAGGAAGTCCTTCAAAGAATGTCCCGGGCCCTGGATGAATTTAAGGTTCTAGGAATTAAAACTACGATCCCTTTCCACAAAAAGGTGATGAAGAATCCCCACTTTATCGCCGGAAATTTTCATACCCATTTTATCGACTCTCAATTTCTGGATGGCTCAGCCGGGTATCCCCTCCAGGAGGAAACGGATGCCGATGAACTTCGGGATGTCGCGCTAATAGCTGCTTTTTTGGCCTATAAAAACCGAAAAGACTCTTCCCCACTTACTCCTTCAACCGATCGGAATATCTTGAACCCCTGGAAATGGATAGGTCGACAACAGGCGTTAAGACGGGGATTTTAGAGGATGACCCTGGAACTTCTGGTAAACAACCGGATTTATACCCTGGAAATTAAAGAAGCCCAATATTCAGCCGGTTCCACTGGGACAGTTCAGATAGGGGATAAAGAATATGTGGTAGATTACCGGCAACTGGACCCGCTGCTTTATTCTTTGATTATTCAGGGTCGTTCTTACCAGGCCTTTGTCTATAAAGCAGAGGGGAGCTACCTGGTGGACCTGAAAGGAAAAACGTATTCCATTCAGATTTTGGATGAAGCCGGTAAACGACTCAGAATCTCCAGGGCCTCCACCTTACCGGGCCAGCAGATTATTTCTGCCCCCATGTCGGGAAAGGTTATCAAGCTCCTGGTGAAGGTCGGGGACCCGGTGGAAGCAGGTCAGGGGGTGGTGGTGGTGGAAGCCATGAAAATGGAGAATGAACTTCGTGCTTCGACCCGTGGCATTGTGAAAGAAATCAAGGTCTCCGAAGGTATGGCCGTGAATTCCGGTGAACCGCTGGTCGTTTTAGAATAAATCACAGCTCTGTTCCACGTCCAACGAGCCCCCTATGGGGGGAAGAGCCGGTGCAGGTCGTTTTAGAATAAATGGTAATCCCATGCCAGGTTATTTTCTTGTTGGATTCTGACACCAAATCGGCAGGTAACCTTCATCGGTTACAGGGAAGAACCCAACAAACCTTGACCAATGATGCTTCGTTGGATTTGAATCAGCTCCTTCACCCCTTGAGTCCCCAGAGCAATCATCTCGTTCATCTGCTCGGGGGTGAAAGGAGTCTTTTCTGCAGTTCCCTGAATTTCCACAAACTTTCCGCTTCCTGTCATCACAATGTTCATATCCACTTCAGCTTTCGAGTCCTCGGCGTAGTTTAGATCTAACAAGACCTTGCCGTTTACGATACCCACACTGGTTGCAGCAACAAAATCCAGTAAAGGTAGAGAATCTAACTTTCCGGCCTTTCGCAGGGTGGTAAAGGCATCAAACAACGCAATGCAACAACCTGTAATAGAAGCAGTCCGGGTACCCCCATCGGCCTGGATTACATCACAGTCCAGCCAGATAGTACGTTCTCCTAATTTTGTTAGATCCACCACCGCCCTTAACGACCTTCCGATAAGACGCTGAATTTCATGGGTTCTCCCACCTATTTTTCCCTTGGTAATATCCCGGGGAATGCGTGTATCTGAAGACCTGGGTAACATGGCATACTCTGCCGTAATCCATCCTTCCCCCGTATTCTTCAGAAACGGAGGTACTTTATCTTCAATACTGGCCGTACAGATAACTTTGGTATCTCCGACTTCTATCAATACCGATCCCTCGGCATATTTGATATAATTTCGGGTAATCTTAACAGGCCTTAGTTTATTGGGTTGTCGTCCATCAACTCGCATGGATGAATAAATTGTAACTATCCAGCCCCCCATGATCTCACTACCCAGTAGGAGTAGGTTTTAAACCTGCCCCTACCCTGAAGGGATAGAAAACTTTTTTACTCTTCAAGGGCCTTTGGGTTGCTGAATAGTTCCTTAGGTTTTATTTTCAAGCATAAGCATCTGGGAAAAAGGTTTTGTACAGTCTATATGACCGGCCAAAGTTTCAATTTCAGAGCCTTCCACCAATAATTGAACTCCTTTAATTTCCTTAAAATTAAACAGAAGGGTATTTACAATGGCTCCCACCGTCAGGAGCTCTGCCGTCAAACCTCCGATGTGGCTCTGCTGAATTTCACGACTAAAGTCTAAATAAGCGTTTCCCGAAGAATCTATAAACAAACTTTGAAGCCGGGTACCGTCTGGAAGAGGAGTCATCAACCCTTCAGGGGGTTTGCTGAGAAGGTTTTGAACCGCTGCCTTAACCTGCTCAATGAGAGTCAGATCCCCGGGGATCTCTTTTTCTAAAGTTGTTAAAGAACCCCCATCACCGGCAATAAGAAATACAGCTATCTTTTTAGTAGGACCTGACAGCCGGATACCGGCATCCTGGGTCGTCTCATTTCCAATTAAGCTCAAAGAACCAGAGTGACTGGAAAAGTAAAGGAAGTAAAGGGCAAGTCCCAGAGAGAGTATCCCAATTGTCGTCAATACAATCGGTAAAAACCAACGCCGTTCACGCATTTACATAACCTCAGTTCAAACTGACTTGCTCCAGATATCTTTTAAAGTTTACAATCCCATCTGTAATCACCTTAACGATCAGCCTTTGAAAGTCTTCCTGGGTGATTTTTTCTTTATCTACAGGATTGGAAAAATAACCCATTTCAATTTGAACGGCTGGCATTGTGGCTCCTTTTAGAACCAAAAGAGGGGCTTTTTTACTTCTGGCATCTTTAGATTTTGTTTCTTCATTATAAGCCGTGACAATATAATTTGCCAGACGTTCGCTTTTATCTAAATAGGTTTCCTGGGCATGATCCAGGGCTGAGGCCTTAACCAAAAGGGCCTCCGGGTTCGTATTATCTGAGATACCGGGCGCATCCAGGGTATAAACTTCAAACCCTCGGGTATTGGGAGAAAAGCTATTATTCACATGCAGGCTGATAAACAAATCTGCTTTGGTACTGTTGGCTAAGGTCGTCCGTTCGACAGGAGAAAGATTCTCGTTGGCATTCCGGGTTAAAATCACGCGCACTCCTAATCTTCGCCGAATGGATTCGCTCAGCTTTTGGGCCACGGTCAGCGTAATATCTTTTTCCCAAAGGTCGGGACCTAGAGCAATGCCATTATCTCTTCCACCATGTCCGGGGTCTATAATAACGGCCCTTACCGTGGTCGGAGTCTTTGCCTTCGGAAGAATATTCAGAGGATTTAGCGATTCACCTTCCGGAGGCGTTTTCTCTTCTTTTCTTGCCATATTCCCTCCTCCCGGCGTACTATACACATCCACCACAATACGAGGAGGATCGTTCAAGGCAAAGTGATTATAGCTGGCAAATTGCTCCCCTAAATTGATCAAAACCTGAGTAGTCCCATAACTGTTGATAACTTTGACGGTTTTTACCACGTTACTCCCTACTTGAAGGGGATTATTGGGAAGTATAAAACTGGCTTCAGGAAGATCGAGGATGAGAAGGGCTGGAAGTTTCTCGACCACTTTGTAGGCAATGGATTTATTGGTCTGGATAACAATCCGCGTGTAGTCAGTATAAACGGCATGTTGAATGGAAGCAATTTCGATTCGACTGCTACCAATTCTCAGCACCCGCCGGGAAGAATCCCAACTCATCTCTTTATCATACAGAAGGGGAAGAATATTTATGACATAGTCCAGGGGGATCATCAAAATACCTTCTATATATTTTGGGGAATTTTTAAAGGAATAAGAACGCCGCTCAACGATAGCAATGGGTTGATCGGGAGTGATGGAAGCCGTTCTGCCTCGATAACTCAAAAGAATCATCCCGTTGAGGGAATCCCAGTTCCTGCTTAAATTAAAGGCCTGAACTACCTGGTTTAAAGGAATATATTCGACCCCACCTTCAGATAAGGTATAAAGGGTACTCCGGGATCGCCCATCCTCAAAAACGAGTTCCAGTGTATTTGCCTGGGAAGAAGAAGGAACAAATCCAAGCAGAAGAATCAATACAATGCTTAATTTAAGCCGGGTGTATAACATGACCAGAAGCAAGAAATAAGAAATCCTTCTTCTTTATTTCTTGCCTTTCGCCTCTCACCTATCGAAGGCTCTTTTTAAGGGCCCTTTCAACTTCCCGTCGTGCATCTCGCTCCTTCATATCCTCACGCTTATCATAGGCTTTTTTACCTTTAGCCAGGCCCAGCTCTACTTTAGCGATTCCATTTTTAAAGTAGATCTTCAAGGGAATGAGAGTAAAACCTTTTTCGGCCACTTTACCAATGAGCCGACGGATCTCTTTTTTATGGAGCAACAGTTTACGAGGACGGGTCGGATCGTGATTAAATTGGTTCCCGTGGGTATAAGGGCTGATATGACAGTTGACCAGGAACAACTCGCCATCTTTGATCTGGGCATAACTATCCTTTAAGTTAGCTCGTCCTTCTCGAAGGGATTTAACTTCGGTCCCCTGGAGGACAATCCCAGCTTCATAGGTATCCGTTATGAAATAATCATGCCGGGCAGTCTTATTGGTACATACAATTTTTTCTTCGGCCATTTTTTAATTTCCCCGGAGGAATCGCTAAATGCTACATGCATTATATAACCAAAAATGAGATAGTTCAAGGAGTTTTTAGAAAAGGAATCCCGGGAAATTATGTTCTTTCATCGTGAAACGACTTACTTTGACCTCTATCTTTAAGTAAACACCATGAAATTCCGGAAAATGAAGCGAAAGGGATTCCGTTGAAAATGAAAAAGATTTCAGGGTAAGGAAACCCTTCACCTCTCTTTGAGAGGTGTCAAGCCAACTCTCACCCCAGGGTTTGGCTGTCTCCGTAAAATATCGTTCCTAGTCCCTTGGTGGAACACGGTTTGCATCTTTACCAGGGTACTTGGGTAGGACTCAGTGATAAGTTCCGTTAAGAGTACCGGGGGTAGGACTCAGTGATCCTCTTAACAGGTTCCTTGAGTTGGACCAGATCCGTCCGGGAGCAGGTAATATGGATATGAAGGAAGTGATTAAAGCATTTCAGGCAGGGACCTTATCCTTAGAAGAAGCCGCCAAAACAGCCCATATAACCAGAGCGGATTTTTTAGAAGTTCTGGGAAAGTGGCCTGTGTTCTGGATCAGCCAGGATGGATTAACCGCTTACAAAATCGAAGATGTCCAACAAACGTTGGTGGTAAACGGTACAGAAGAAGACTCGGAAATCACCACCACATTAATCGATGCTCTGGCTACTATGCTCCATGAAAAAAGCTGGTTCATCATGGATTGGCGGAAACTTGAGAAGGAATAGAAGAAACAAAAAATCTAATTGCCGACCGAACCGGGAATCTTTCCTTTCCGAAGCAATTCGGTTATTTTAGTCTGTATTTCTGGATTTGGGTCATTTTTTAGAAGATCGATGAGAACAGAAATTCCAGACTCAGCGGCATGGGTTTCTACATAACTGACCAGATAACTCTTAGCTTCCGGCGACAGGGTATCGGGAACTTTGAGTGAAGAAACGTAGGCGCTTAACGCTGATTCTGGATTGCCGGACAATTCGTAGGTTTTACCCAGATAAAAATAAGCCTGGGCATAATTTTTATCCCATTCCAAGGCCTCCTGGAATTTGAGAATAGCCAGTGAATAAGTCTTTTTTTCCAGGCAGCGAATGCCTCCTTCCACCGCTCTAGAAATTTTTTCAAGACCCGGAAGTCCCAGGAGTTGTTGGTAAGGCCTGGCCTCATCAATCCGATTCAGATCTTGATAAGTCTTAACCAACTCTTCCAAAACCTCTTTATTTCTGGATTGTAAAATAAAGGCCCGCTGATAAGCCTCCAGGGCAAGCTGATGGAATTGCTGCTCCCGATACATTTTGCCCATGGCCATATAATAGTTAAACTTATTACGATCCAGTTCCAGCCCCCTCTGATAACTGCTCTTAACCAATTCGAATTTGCGCTGTTTCAGGTAAGTACCTCCCAATTTATAATGGTAACTAGCCGATTGAGGACTCAACTGGATGGCTTTCTGATACATCTGGGTCGCCGTTTTATAATCCCCTTTTCCGAAATAGCTATCCCCTAAATTGGCATACCCCAGGGCTTCATAGGGATTAAATTCTGTGGCTTGAGTCAGGTACCAGATGGCATTATCATAATTACCCAGGGTATTAAAGAGTTCTCCTAATCTATTAAGAATCTGGAAATGTCGGGGTCTTACCTCCAGGAGTTGTTGATAAATCTGAAGGGCTCCGACATAATCCTTGACTCCTTTGTAGGCTGTTGCCAGATTAATTTTTAAACGTAGATGTTCTGGATTCAGTTCAAGCCCTTTACGGGCATAGGTCAGGGTTTCTTCGTAAAGTTCAAGATCTGCTAAAAGAGTCGTTAAATCGGCATACGCCCGGACTAAAGTAGGATTTAAATCCAGTGCTTTTTTAAGATGTTCATAGGCCACTCCATAGTTGTCTCCCTTCGCCAGAACCAGGCTTCCCAGAACATATTGAGAATCTGCATCTTCAGGTTTTAATTCTAAGGCCTTTTTTATCATTTTCTCGGATTCATCATACTGATGATGGTACTTCAGAAGGTCTGCAATAACCCGATACCCTTCAACCTGGTTGGACGCCAGACCGAGGGCTTTTTTTGCCAACTGATAGCCCTTTTCTAAAAGTTCTGTATCTTCCCGGTTTTGTCCCCAGGCTACATAATTTTCCGCCAAGGCAGCAAGAAATAGGGGATTATGGATATCTAAGGATATCCCTTTGATATAATAAGTTTCTGCCCGGGCGTAGCCGTCTTCGTTGTCCAACAAAAAATATTGTCGCCCCTTCTCGTAGTAACCTTGTGCCGTTAAGCCTTCTTCAACACCAAATTTTTTTGCTAATCCCATTCCATTTCTTTGGATATCCAGACGTTTCATTTGTATCCCTATCCAAATCCATTTTGAGAGGTCGTAAAGCCCATAAAAAAGAAGTCCGGTTAACAAGGCCATAAGGAGAACGAGAAAGAATTTAAATTTTTTAGACCTTGTCTGAGTCCGGTCCTTGAGATTTCTCTGGGTTGATCGCACCGATGAAGCTGTGTCTTGGGTTTGCCGGCTCTGGGTTAAGTTGAAACCTTCTCTGGATTCTGGGTCCTGCTCTGTTAAATTGGGAAAAGGAGGAATCTTTTCTTTTGAAGGGAATTCCGAAGTCAGTGGTTTTTTTGAAAAAGTGAAGATATATTGACATTTTAAGCACCGGGTTTTGAGTGGGCGATCTGAAGAACGGGTCTTATCCCATGGAATTTTCTCAGAAGGAACCCGATACCTGGTTTGACAATGAGGACAGATAATGGAAATAAATAATTTAGAACTCAACATAGTTCTTGTTTATTTTTCCTTAAAAGACCAGATGGAAACCATCCCCCACAATTTACTAACGTTAGTTCTTCTTTTATCATGTTCTTTAACACTTGTCAAATGAAAAAACCTGAAGGCTACAGAATTCAGGAAGCCAGAGTCGGAGTCAGAACGACCTTTGGCTTCCGATCCTTGAATTCTAACTCCTGAATTCTGATGGTTATGGGGATTTCCTCAGAACTCAAACAAAATTTTCAACAAAATCTTTTAACCTGGTTTCAAGATCAGAAACGAGATCTTCCCTGGCGTCGAACCCAAGATCCTTATCAGATTTGGGTATCTGAAGTTATGCTACAACAAACCCAGGTGGATCAGGTTCTTCCTTACTTTTACCGATTTATTGAAGCCTTTCCAACGGTGGAAGCCCTGGCTCGGGCTTCTCTTTCTAAGGTTTTAAAGGTTTGGGAAGGAATGGGGTACTATGCCCGGGCTCGAAATCTTCACAAAGCTGCTCAGCGAATTGTAGAAGATTATGGGGGAAAAATTCCAGATACGTTTAAAGAGTTATCCCAACTGCCGGGAATCGGTCCCTATACAGTCCGGGCTATTCTGAGCATTGCCTACCATCAAGATTATCCGGTTTTAGATGGAAATGTGATTCGCGTCCTTTGTCGGGTCTTTCATATCGATAAAGATCCCAGATCTGGGGGGGTTAAAAGGGAGTTGCTTCAACTGGCAGGAGAACTTCTGCCACCTGGCAAGGCCGGTATTTTTAATCAAGCTCTCATGGAATTAGGGGCCTTAGTTTGTAGGCCCCAAGGACCCATTTGTCTTCTCTGTCCTTTGAGATCTTTATGCCAGGCTCGGGCGTCAGGAGATCCCACTGCCCTACCGGTAAAAGCCCCCAAAAAAACCCTTCCCCATTATCATATTTGCGTAGGAATTATCTGGAAGGATCGTCAAGTTCTTATTGCCTTGCGTCCCCTGGAGGGGCTTTTAGGGGGACTTTGGGAATTTCCGGGTGGTAAGCTCCAGGAAGGGGAATCTTTGGAAGCGTGTGTAGTGCGGGAAGTACGCGAAGAACTTGGGATTGAGGTCAAAGTTGACAAACCGTTTATGGTGGTCCGGCATGCTTATACCCATTTTCGAATTACGTTGCATAGTTTTCATTGTACTTACCTTTCGGGGGACCCCAAGCCCCTGGGATGTATAGACTGGAAATGGGTTTCGCCAGATGATTTACCCCGGTATGCCTTTCCAAAAGCCAATAAAAAGATTTTGGAAAAATTATTAGATAAAAGTGGGCAGTAGGCGATGGGCAGTGAGTAGTAGGAGACCGGTCCCTCACGGAAGAGGAATCTTTTCTTCCCTGGTTGAACCTCAAGGCTGCCGACTTAACCCTTCATGTTCGTGAATCGGTAGTTGATACGACCGGTAAGACGAATCCACGATTCTTCGGGTCGAAAATGTCATTCCGTTCTGCAACCTCAGGTTAACGTTCCGGTCATCGACCCCTCTCACAGGCTGACTGTCCACCACCCACTATGCCCTGTTAAGCCATGCCTAGATTTACTGCAGAACAGCTCAAGCAACTTGGAAGGGATATTTTTAAAGCCAGTGGAGCTTCAGAGGAAGAAGCCACCCTTGTTATGGAGGCACTTGTTTCCGCTAACCTGGCGGGTCATGATTCCCATGGGGTTATTCGGATCAGCCAATACGTTCAGGCTATTCGGAAGGGACAGTTGATTCCAGGAGCCAAATTTGAGGTAGTCCGGGAGACGCCTTCTACAGCCCTGGTAAATGGTAATTGGGGATTTGGTATGGTGATTGCGCGAAAGGCAATGGAGCTGGCTATTGAAAAAGCCAGGACTCATAAAATCAGTGCCGTAGGGGTTTTTAACTCTAACCATGTGGGACGCTTAGGGGATTACTGTCTCATGGCTGCTCAACAAGACCTGATAGGTATTTGTATGGTTAATGCCTGCGGTAAGGCTCAAAATGTAGCCCCTTTCGGAGGGCGGGCCCCGCGATTGGCCACGAATCCCATAGCCATTGCAGTTCCTTCTAAAGGAGAAATTCCCCTTGTCCTGGACATTGCTACCAGTACCGTCTCTCAAGGAAAAATCCGGGTTAAGGTGAATCGGAAAGAGCCGGTTCCGCAAGGATGGTTGATCGACCCTGAAGGGAATCCTTCGACGGACCCGGAGGTTTTATATAAAACGCCTCCCGGAGCTCTGCTTCCCCTGGGAGGTTCCGTCGGTTACAAAGGGTTTGGTCTGGCTTTTATGATTGAAATCTTCTCGGGAATCCTGACTACAGCCGGATATTCTCGAGAGGATGCCCGTCGTCTGGGTAATGGGACTTTTCTTATTGTAATTGATGTCGAAAACTTTGTCCCCATCTCCATTTTTAAAGATCAGGTGGCCGATTTGATTCGATATATAAAAACCTGTCCTCCGATGCCGGGGTTTGAAGAAGTACTGGTCCCCGGTGAACCGGAGCTCAAGGAGACCCAACGCCGACAAAAAGAAGGGATTTTTGTGGAAGAAGAGACCTGGAATCAAATTTTAACTATCGCCCGAGAGCTTCAGGTACCCGTTCCCTTTCAAACCTGATACTTTAGATCGAAAGGCCCTAAGGACTCAAAACCCCCTTCAGGCTGAATCCTGGATGAACTCCGGACAGGCTCCCATGAGTCGGCCCCACAACCCGGATCCTGAATCAACATAAATAAAAAACCCCTTGGGTATTACCCAAGGGGTTTTTCACTGTCCTATAATAGATCTATTATAGCTTTACAACCTTGGCTGCTTGGATCCCTTTCGGACCATTCTGAAGTTCAAATTCAACTTTCTGCCCTTCAGCTAAAGTCCTGAATCCATCACCCAGGATAGCCGAAAAATGAACAAATACATCTTGCCCATTCTCCTGTTCAATGAACCCAAAACCTTTCTTTTCATTGAACCATTTAACTTTACCCGTTTGCCTCAAAGAATCTATCCTCCTTTTTCAGTTAGTTTGCTTTCATAGCAGCCTTCATCTTTAGGAATAAAAAACTGGTCTCGCTTCTTTTTCTAAAAATAAAAACTTACCATCACAAACTAACAACTTACTCTTAAGATAAACAAACAGTAATATAATACGCTTAAAAGGATTTTTGTCAATACCCTTATTTAAAAAAGTATCCGTATCCATTTAGTAGGTTAAAAAAAACACTCCCCCCTCCAGGGGGGAGGGGAGGTGTTCAGACAGAAAAAGTGACACCTACTAAATTGGTATAGTTGCTTTAAAAAATCTTAAAATTTTAACCTTTCCAGTGGGAAAACAGGTTATAGACCAGAATGTCAGGCCGGGTCGTCCGCGAGGCAAAAAAGTATTTCCTCCTACAAAAGATTCCTGGTAATAATTTGTTGTCAAATCCTAAAAGGTTAACCTATTCTATCATTTAGAAAAGTCAATTTGCATGTTAATTTTCAGTTTTTGTATTGACAGAATAAAACCCATTGGGTTATGTTCGATAAATCGATTCCTAATAATTCATAGGAAGAAGAAAGAAGCTATTAGAATCGAGAATGAGAATGGACATCGAAAAGGTTATTAACAGAAAGGTGCTCATTGTTTTATTTTCCCATGAAGGGTTAGAAAAAGCTGGAATTACAGATCGGAATTTCTACGCCAAATTAGTCGGCTATGACCAAATTGGCTTATGGATTGAGAATCCCAAGTTTGAGGTGATAAACGTGCGGAGGGAAGACGGATCTCTCATTCCCGTCTCGGAACGTCAGAAAGAAACTCATATTGCGGAAGTTTTAATTCCATGGGGAAATGTCAAATCCATTGTTTACTTCCCCTATCGAAAAGGATTTAATCTTGAAGAAGATGGAATTACGAATTTAGATCAGGGAACCTACTTATAGTGAGGTAGTTGTAGGGTCAAGGGTAAAATCTACGCGCTTTTCCGGAGGCCTTTGAAAACATGAAAGTGGCTCAAAAACTCTTTGAATTTTGCTGGAGAGTGGCTATTTCCGCTTGGATTTTGGGATCTATTATCCCTTCAAATCTTTTTGCTCAGGAACTCAAAAAGATCACGTTAGGACTTGGAGTAGCTAAAGATTTTGGTTTTCGCATTCCTGCCGAAGTTGCTTTGGATCAAGGCTTCTGGAAGAGGGAAGGCTTAGACGTAGAAGTGGTATCGTTTCGTGGGGGAAGCGAAGTTGTCGTGGCTATGGCCTCTAAGAGCGTCGATTTTGGAGCCATAACCGGAGTCGACGCCGGTAATGCCATCTCCAAGAAAATCCCCATTACGGCAGTATCTTCCATTATATCCCCCTTAACAACCATGATGGTACTGGTGGCTCCTCAATCCGGTATTCAATCTGTTCAGGATTTGCTGGGAAAATCTATTGGAGTAACCCGCCATGGAGCCTTAACGGATTACTTAGTCAGAACATTAGCCAGGCAACAGGGTTGGGATCCTAAAACGGGAATAAACATCCTGGCGCTGGGCGGATTTAAAGAACAGGTAGCAGCCCTTACTACCGGTCAAAGCCAGGGTTTTGTATGGAGTGCCGATGGGGGTTTTCAATTGGTAGAAGAAGGAAAGGCCAAAATCTTACTTACCTTTGATACGGTCATTCCCGATTTCAATTTCGAAGTGCTCTTTGCTCAAAACGAGACGATTCAGAACGATCCCCAACTGGTTCAGCGTTTTCTGAGAGGGTGGTACCGGGCCGTTCGGTACATCAAAGAAAATAAAGACTACACTATAAAAATGATGATGCAAAAACTAGAACTTCCGGAGACCGTAGCGGTCAGATCCTATGAACTTCAAGCACCTTTACTCTCTCCCGACGGAACCTGGAATCTGAAAGGCTGGGAAGCTGTAGCAGTCTCTCTTCCAGATCTGGGCTTTTCCAAAACGGTTCCAGAACCTCACACACTTTATTCAAGCCAGTTTATACCGGTAAAAATAGATTAAGAACATGAGTCAGGAGGCTTTCATCGATTTACAAAACATTTCAGTAACCTATCTCTCACGTACCCTGGCTCCGGTTTCTGCGTTAGAAAATTTTAATTTGACGGTCAAGGAAGGAGAATTTTTGACCATCATAGGACCCAGTGGTTGTGGAAAGTCCACCCTCCTCCATATTTTGGCTGGACTCCAGAGACCTACCCAGGGAGAAGTTCTTATCGAGGGGGAAAGGATCGAAACTCCCCGGCCGGACAAAGTCGCCATGGTTTTTCAAGAATATACCCTCTTTCCCTGGCGAACCGTGTTAGAGAATGTAGAAGTTGGACTTGAATTTAAAGGGATTTCTAAGCAGGAACGGCGAGAAAAGGCCTTGGAGAAAATTAAACTGGTTGGGCTCCAGGGATTTGAAACCCGATATCCCCATGAGCTATCCGGAGGAATGAAACAAAGGGTTGCCATCGCCCGCGCCTTAACCATCGATCCTGAGATACTTTTGATGGATGAACCCTTTGGAGCTCTGGACGAACAGACCCGCCTGGTTTTGGGAGAGGAACTCATGAGAATCTGGGAAGAAACCCGAAAGACCATTATCTTTGTTACCCATAGTCTTTCAGAAGCCGTGTATCTTTCCGATCGAATTGTGGTGATGACGGCCCGTCCGGGGCGGATCAAAGAGGTTTTAAAGGTCGATTTCCCACATCCAAGACGTCCGGAGATTATGACCACCGATGCCTTTGAAGATCTTCGGATTCAATTGTTAAAAAATCTCTATGAAGAATCCAAGAAGGCAGTACTCCAGGAAAATAAGGCCTGATTCAGCGATTCTTTTGAGCTGCAGGTTACGAACTTCTCTATGAACCCTTGAAACACGAGAACAAAGCCTCATGCAAGCTGTCCTTGCGAGAACCCTTGGGTAAAGCTCAGGGTTAACTCTGGCAGGTTATTTCGGCCTCTTTCTGACTCGCAATGACAGTGACCCGGTGCTATTTCCGGTCAGAAAGTAAAGATTATACTTGTCAGTTTATGGGGACTTTTGCTGGCTTTTTGGGGAATAGCCACGGCCTATGAATGGGTTCTACCGGCCCTGCTTCCTCCACCTGTCGAGGTTTTGAAAACCTTTGTGGGACTGTTCAGGGAGGGAGATATTTATATCCACCTGGCCGTTACCTTGCGAGAGATCCTCCTGGCTTACTTAATTGCCGTTCTGATAGGAACTTTCCTGGGGTTCCTGTTAGGCGGAATCCCCTATTTGGGTGAGATCTTTGAACCCCTTTTGGTAGCCATCTCGACGGTTCCCATTGTAATTCTATATCCCTTTAGTGTTCTATTTTTTGGAATCGGCTCTGCCTCTAAAATCGCCTTTGCAGCCTTATCCGGTTTTTTCCCTGTGGTGATCAACACAACCTGGGGGGTTCGTACGGTTAACCCGGAGTTTATCAAGGCTGCTAAATCTATGGGGGCCGGACCTCACCAGCTCTTTTTTAAAGTTATCTTTCCTGCCGCTCTTCCGACCATGATCTCAGGATTTCGGATCGGAATGGTTTTTGTCTTGCTGGCAGTCATAGGCGGAGAATTTATCAGTGCCAAAGCCGGGATCGGTTACAAAATTGCCCAGGCCTCGGACATGCTGGATACCCCTCTATTGTTCAGTTATATCTGGGTGGTTTTGATCCTGGCTGCAGGTATTAATATGCTATTATCCCTGATGGAGCGAAAATTCAATATCCCTTAGGAGGGCAAAGACCCGGTATTAGAATTTGGAAAAACAATGTTCCCTCCCCGAAGAGCCCGAGGAACATGAAACGTATCGCCCTATCGCTTCCATTCTTATACGCGACCCGTTCTTCGGCTCCTTCGTGGTTTGAATGACCCTTGCCGAAAAAATGGATTTTTACCCTGCGAATGCTGGTAATAGGCACCGGTTTACTGGCCTGGGAACTGACCTGCAGAGCAGGGTATATCGATCGATTATTTCTGGTACCCCCCAGTGAGATTTTGCAGAAGACCTGGGTTCTGCTCGCGAGATCAGATATTCATGCAGCCTTTGCCATCACGGCTTATGAAATTGTGGTGGCTTTTGCATTGGCAGCCGGCATAGCCATACCTATGGGCCTTCTGATCGGACTTAAAAATAAAATTTACCAGTTTTTTAGTCCGATTATTCTGATCCTTTTCGCCATTCCCCAGGTAACTATTTACTATCTCTTTGTCCTCTGGTTTGGTATTGGAGCAGCCTCTAAAATTGCGTTTGGATTTACCCATGGATTTTTTCCCATTATACTGAATACCATGGCCGGTGTTCGAGGGGTTGATCCATCGCTTCTCCTGGCCAGTCGATCCATGGGTGCCAGTCGGCTTCAACTTTTCAGTAAAGTGATAGTTCCATGGATGCTCCCAACCCTGATCACCGGGCTCCGATTGGGGATGAACTTTACCCTTCTAGGGGTATTCCTGGCAGAACTGGTAGTTTCTCAAAAAGGTCTCGGGACTTTAATCATTGTTCTTACCAGCAGTTTTGAAACGGCAAGTTTGTATAGCCTGGTAGGTCTTATCTGTGTATTGGCCATTGTAATAAACGAAAGTCTCCGGATGTTAGAAAAACGTCTGGGTCGGTGGCGACCTGAGAAGGTCGCTGTGTGAGGGCGTTACTACTAAAGAGTGTGGGAGTATGGGGGTATGGGAGCAGGAGGGTATGGGGATGTGGAAGTATGAGAGTATACATTGACATACCGATACTTCCACACTCCCGTACCTCCATACCTTCATACCTCCATACCCCACACTCCCCTGCAGGAGGGTTGAGAGGATGACTAACAAACTACCTTATATTATTTCTGCCGTTACCTTAATTTTAGCCCTGGCCACCTGGGCCGGTTCCAACCCGGGAGTAGACCTTAATCAGCTTGCCCAGGCCATTGTCAAGAAAGATATCCTGGTTCTGGATATGTCCCATGCTCTCAATGAAAAGATACCGGTTATTCAACTTCCACCTCCCCTGGCCAATAGTCCCGGCTACACAAGCCATTTGATTTCCAAGTATGACGAGAAGGGTCCTGCCTGGTATTGGAACTGGATTGAAGTGGGAGAACATACCGGAACCCATTTCGATGCGCCCTGCCACTGGATCACAGGCAAAGACAAAGCCTGCGTAGATAAAGTTCCGGTAGATCAGTTGATTTCTCAAGCGGTTGTTATCGACGTGGTCGAAAAAGCCAAAGCAAATCCGAATTATCTTTTAACGAAGCAGGATGTTCTGGACTGGGAGAAGAAAAACGGTAAAGTTCCGGAAAACGCTGTGGTTATCATGAAAACAGGCTGGGGAGATCTGCAATCTGATGCTAAAAAATTTCTGGGTTTAGATCCCGACGGAAAACCTAAATGGCCCGGGTTCTCCATGGAAGTATCTGAATTCCTCGTAAAAGAACGGAATGTAAACGGGATTGGAACGGAGGCCGTGGGACTGGATGCAGGTAATGCCGCTTCTTTTAATCCACCTTTTCCGGCCCACTATGTGATGCTGGGAGCCGGGAAGTATATGTTAACAAGCCTGGCCAATGTAGACAAGCTACCCGCTAAGGGAGCCCTGCTCATCGCCATGCCTATGAAACTGGAAGGGGGATCGGGAAGTCCGGTAAGGGTTCTGGCCCTGGTACCTAAGGGATAAACTTTACTTAACCCGGGGCACGTGGCTACAGGCCCCTGGTAATCCTTAATGGCATTAAGTTAAGGATGGAAGCCCCTACGAAAGACACCCCTACCCTAATCCTTCCCCGCTTCGCAGGAGAGGGAACTTTGACCGCGGCGTTCCTTCCCCCCCCGTGGACGGGGGGAAGGGGAGGGGCAGGAAGGAGGGCCTTAACTTAATGCCACTGCTGGTAACCCTCAACACCTTCCAGATCATGGCAAGATCCTTGTTCTAACGATTATCTTCTGATCAATGATTTCCCCGTCATCTCCGGTGGTTGAGGGAAATTCATGATCTCTAACAGGGTGGGGGCTACATCTGCCAGGATTCCTTCTTCTGCCAGAGAAACCCCTCGATATTTCTCCCCAACTAAAATGAACGGAACCGGATTGGTGGTATGGGCTGTATGCGGCTGGCCGGTTTCATAATCCAGCATCTGTTCGGCATTACCATGATCGGCGGTAATTAAGGTAATTCCCCCCTGTTGAAGGGTGGCCCGGGTCGTTCTTCCGATACAATCATCGGTCACTTCAATGGCTCGAACGGCAGCTTCCATAATTCCCGTATGCCCTACCATATCCGGATTCGCATAGTTGAGTACAATAAAGTCGTAACGACCGGAGTTAATTCTCCGGACAACCTCCTGGGTTATTTCATAGGCACTCATCTCCGGTTTTAAGTCATAGGTAGCCACCTTTTGAGAAGGGATCAAGCATCGATCTTCGTTGGGAAAAAGTTTTTCTTCTCCTCCGTTAAAAAAATAGGTGACATGGGCGTATTTCTCGGTCTCTGCAATGCGGAGTTGGACAAGACCAGCCTGACTTACCAGCTCTCCCATAATTTTGTGCAGTTCAACCGGCTTGAAAGCTACGGGAATATCAAAGGTCTCATCATACAGGGTCATCGAAACAAACATACCCAACTCGGGATGGACTTTACGTTCAAATTCTGAAAAGTCCTTTTGAATAAATGCACGGGTGAGCTGACGGGCACGGTCTGCACGGAAGTTGAAGAAAACAATTACGTCCCGGTCTCGAATCAGAGTCATCGGAGCAACCGGTTTACCCCCCTTCCCCATGGAGCCGATAACAGAAGGAATGAGAAACTCATCGGTCTCACCATGCTTGTAGCCATACTCTACAGCTTCTGAAGCTGTAGCAAAGTAACGTGGAACATCGGGAGTTCCTGCTTCACCGGTAACCATGGCCAGATATGCTTTTTGAGTTCGATCCCACCGCTTGTCCCGATCCATGGCATAGTAACGTCCCATGACCGTTGCTATCCGACCTGTCCCCAGTCGTGTTATAAAATCCTCCAACTGCTGAATATATCCCAATCCACTCGTTGGGGGAGTATCCCGACCGTCTAAAAAAGCATGGATATAAACCTGCTCGACTTTTTCTCTCCTGGCTAACTCAAGTAAGGCAAACAGGTGCTCGATGGAACTGTGAACTCCACCATCGGAAACTAATCCCATCAGGTGAAGCTGAGCCAACTTCGCTTTAGACATGGCTTGAAGTAAAACCGGATTTTGAAAGAATTCACCGCTTTTAATAGCCTTACTGATTCGAACCAAATCCTGATCCACGATCCGACCGGCCCCTATGTTGGTATGCCCAACCTCTGAATTACCCATCTGGCCTGAAGGTAACCCCACGCACTCCCCGGAAGCACATAAAGAAGTATGAGGATAGCGGGCTGTTAATTCATCCCAGTTAGGTTTTCGAGCCTGGGCAATGGCATTTCCCTCTGTCCTCGGATTAATTCCCCATCCATCCAGAATAATCAGGGTAATGGGCCTATAGGGTAGCTTGATTTCTTTTACACTCACGCGGTACCTCCTTTTTTGATAGAATCTTTAATTCTTTCCTTCTCTTTTTCCTTTTGCTGAATAAGATGCAGGATCTCCCCGATTTCCAGATAAAGCTTTTCTAACTCCGGGTCTTGAATTCGATGACGTAATTCCGTGTTATAAATCCGTTCTCCGATGGCGGCATAGGCTTTTTCAAGTCTTCTTTCAAGACCCGAGAGATCTACATTTAACTTTGCTATTTTTGCAAATTCCTTTCCATGCCCCGCCAAAAATCCGGCGGTCTCTTTAAAAGTATTTAGAAAACCCATTTAAAAGACCACAAGCAGTAAATAGCGGGTAGCAAGGGGTAAACGGTTATAAAACGGTAACGGTTCACCCCCGCCCCCAACTCTTTTTCCGCACTGTAATGCCCTACTCCATGGTTTAAACCAACCTAACAGGTTAGGTTACCTTCTCTCTTTGTTTCCTACTTTCTGTTTACTAACCATAAGAGCCTCCCCTGGATTGCCGCGATCTTAGTCTTCGATTTTAATATCTTCCCTATGAACTTCTTTGTCCGTATGTTGGTCTTGAAACAGAGGTGGCATTTATTTATACCCTTCTCGAATTGAGTTTTCTAAACTCCCAGGGGGGTTGTGGATTTTTTTGCTTCCACAGTCCCTTTTCCGCTTCCCTTGCCTTTTCTTCTGCTTCAAGATAGTCAGAGGCGTAGGCTCTTCCCAAATACTGCCGATAGGCCCAGGCGTAGCCTCGTTTGACCATTTCAAGACTTACATCTTGTTTTGTCCCATTTTTCAAAAAAACATGGCAAACTTCCCGGTTGTAAGTTCTCTCCCCGGTGGTTTCAATGTAGACTACCTTTCCATAAACTAAACGGGATAATTCCTCTAAAGCTTCCTCTCCATAGGGCTGTCCATTTTCACGCCTGTGGGGAACCTCCGGTGCATCAATTCCGTATAATCTGCACGTTATCGCCTGTCCATCTTCTCCCAGTACTTTAATGGTATCCCCGTCTTTGACTTCAACTACCTGCCCTTCTAAGCTCCGGGGTATTTTGGCTACCTGATCCTTTGAAGATCCGCGAGCCGATGGCCGTCGACCCATCGACCTTGTCGAATAATAGGAAACAACAAAAATAATTAAGATCAAGACCACATATATGATTCTTAATAACGTCCTGTTCACTCCATCCGCTCCAATTCCTCCTCCGCCATTTCCTCCCCGAAAGTCAACCAGCCCTGGATATCCCCTAACGTTTGCAGCTCTTCGGTTAAGGGAATGGATCGAGCCTCAATGGGGCCAGATCCTGAATATACTTACCCAAGGCTTCCTGAGCCTTTAGGTGTGAGTAAACAAGGGGCCAATATGGATCGTTTTTTCGGGGCTCCTTATCTATTTACCTTAGTAAGTAAAAGTATAATTCGATGACGGTCTATTTATCCCTTTCGGCAAATTCAATCAGGATATAAGTCCGTGCTTAAATACTTTAATCCGGTATCACATAAAATTGTTACAATGGTAGTTCCTTTTTCGACTTCCCTGGCCAATTTAAGGGCGCAGGCCACATTGGCTCCGGAAGAAAATCCTGCACAGATTCCTTCTCGAGTACCCAATAATCTGGCAGTTGTGATGGCTTCCTCGTCGGTTGCTGTAAGGAACCCATCGCAAAGTTCGGGTTGCCAGAGGGGAGGGATCAAGGCATAGCCGGCACCTTGAAGTTTATGTTTGGTGGTTTTGATTTCCTTTCCGGCTATGAAAGGGGTATTGGCCGGTTCTACGGCGTAAGCTTTAATCTTTGGATTATGTTTCTTTAAAGCGCGAGAGACTCCCACAAAGGTCCCACCTGTTCCTACAATGGCTACGAAGATATCTACCTTTCCTTCCGTTTGTTCCCAAATTTCTTCCCCGGTGGTAAACTCGTGGGCTTCTACATTGCTTGGATTGTTAAATTGATCGGGACGAAAGGCATTAAGTTCTTTAACCAGCTCGGCCGTTTTTCTATCCACAGCTTCCAGGTCTTCTTTAGAAACCTGACCGGGTCGATGGCCACCGACCTGGGGAACCAAAACCACTTCAGCTCCGAAGGCTTCCAGCATGCGTCGGCGTTCTACACTGTTCCCCTCGGACATAACTGCGATCATCCGGTACCCTTTTACGGCACAAACGATAGCCAAACCGATTCCGGTATTTCCACTGGTTAATTCCACTACTGTACCCCCTTTTTTTAATAATCCTTTCTTTTCGGCATCTTCGATCATCCGAAGGGCAATCCGATCCTTTATACTCCCTCCGGGATTATAGTACTCGACCTTAGCTAATACGCGCCCATTCAAACCTTCTGTAAGCCTATCCAAAGCCACAAGAGGGGTACGGCCGATGAGATCGAGTGCACTTAAAGCCACCTTCATGATAGTTCCTCCCTTTAATGAGTTATAAAGCCGCATTTGAGCCAGGAAATCTGATTAGAGGTTAATCTATTATCATAAAAAGGGATTTTCTATTGACGCTTTGCTCTTTAATTTTGTACTATGTTACATAACGTAAAACCTAAATCATAAAATGTAAAAGATAAATTATGGTTTCCGGCCATGTTCTATCTTTTATATTTTATTTTTGATGAAATCGAAAAGCAAATTTCTACGAGGAAATAAAATCGATCCACAACCTATTCATCCGTCCATATCCATTGTTGATCTTGTGGATAGGACTTTTATGGCTTATAACGCGGCCCGGCTTCGTGAGATCTGTCACCTGTTTACCCGGAAAATATTAGAAGACAATGTCACGGTAGGAATGAGCTTGACCGGTGCTTTAACGCCGGCCGGTTTGGGTATTTCATCGCTTATCCCCCTTATTACCCATGGGTTCATCGACTGGATCGTGAGTACCGGAGCCAATCTTTATCACGACATACACTTTGGAATCGGCCTGGATTTGTATCAAGGAACCCACCAGGTTAACGACGTAGTCCTTCGTCAGGAAGGGGTTATTCGCATTTATGATATTTTTTTTGATTACGAGGTACTACTTTCAACTGATGCCTTCTTCCAACAGATAATAACCGCTCCGGAATTTCAACGCGAGATGAGTACGGCAGAGTTCCATTATCTGGCTGGTCGCTATGTTCATGAACGGGAGAAGGCTTTAGGCCTTGGAACCAGATCCCTCCTTTCGGCGGCTTATCAATATGGGGTTCCCATTTATACCCCTTCCCCTGGAGATAGTTCCATTGGGATGAACATTGCAGCCAAAGCTCTGGAGGGAAATGGCCTAAAAATAGATGTTTCCAGAGATGTGAACGAAACGGCTGCCATCGTCCTAGGTGCTAAGCGCTCAGGGGGTAAAAGTGCGGTGTTTATTCTAGGGGGAGGATCGCCTAAAAACTTTCTGCTTCAAACCGAGCCTCAACTCCAGGAAGTTTTAGGTATTCAGGAAAAGGGCCACGATTACTTTATTCAGATTACCGATGCCCGACCGGATACCGGTGGACTTTCCGGCGCGACTCCCTCCGAAGCCGTGAGCTGGGGGAAGGTAAACCCGGATCAACTACCCGATACGGTGGTTTGCTATCTGGATTCCACGGTAGCCCTTCCCATTATTACGGCCTATGCAGTGGCGAAACATCCACCTCGTAAATTAAAACGACTCTATGACCAAAGGGAACGGTTACTGGACGAGTTAAAGAAAGGATATCTTTCTAAGTAAAGGCCAAAGGCTAAAGGTAAAAATGGAGCGGACCGGAGAGGAAGGGTTCAGAAGAAAATCGGCCTGATTTTCTTCCCTTGCTTTTTACTTTTGCCTGTGGCTCCGTGATTTTAATGTGAAAGTTCTCTGTACCGGAATAAGTTGTAGTGAAAAAGGCATTTTTATGCGTGAATTTCAGGAGTACTGTACCCGGCGGGGACAGCCTATCAGCTTCTTTGACATGGGAAGCCATATCCTGAATATTGCCAGAGAGCAGGGGCTCCCCCTGACTACAGAAAAGATTCTGGATGTCGATGAGAAAGTCTTGAAACTCATGCGTGCTCTGGCCCTCGAACGAATCACCCGAGAACTGGAGAAAAGCCCGGGGCCTTCTTTTATCACCATTCATGCCTGTTTTCGATGGCGGGGGTTGCTTCTTCCGGGATTTGACTTTAATAATCTGGATCGGCTCAGACCGGATATTTATATCAATATCGTAGATAATCTGGACGATATTAAGCGTCGGATGCAAGAAAATCCCCAGTGGAGGGATAAACTGAATCTCAACGAGATTAATGTCTGGCTGGACGAGGAAAAATTCATTACCCAGATCTTAGCAGAACGGTATAATAAACCCTACTATTTGGTATCCCGGCAGCATCCTCTGGATAATTTCTATGACCTGATTTTTTCAAATAAAAAGAAAGTCTATTTAAGCTATCCCATTACGCATATCGAACGGGAGTTCCCGGAGAAGATCGACAAAATTCGGGAATTCGGTAACTATCTCCGTAAATATCTGGTTCTTTTTGATCCTTTGGATATTAAAGACACCGATCTTCTTTTGAAGCAAAGTGATGAAGAAGGACAGAAAATCGAGTATATTGACAAAACCGAGGCAGAAAAAATTGAAACTCGGACGATCGATCGGGATTATCAGTTTATTTATCAAAGCGATATGATTATTGTTCTTTATCCAACCGAATATTTATCCCCGGGAGTATTGAGCGAAATGAATTTTGCCCATCGTTACAACAAAGACGTCTATGCGGTATTTCCCTATAATCCCTCCCCTTTTTTCTCTCGTCTGTGTACCCAGATCTTCAAGAATACCGGGGAACTGGTTGAAAATTTTAAAAAACTTGGGATTATTCCAGAAGGGGGAGTGGCCGCTCCAACCCTGGGATTCTAAAATTTAATTTTGAGCCATTTATCCGTAATTCTCTGCCAGGAATCGGAAAATAGCTCTCAGATCTTTTTCTTCGATCTCGGTAAACTCCACACTGACCAGCCAGGTACCTTCTTTAAAATCTCTCACCCGTACCACCCGTCCTTTGATTTGAATGGGGTTCCCATTATTCCGGAGGAGGTTAAGGACAACGGGAGTTTCTGGAGATGGCTTTTCCTTCATTTCAATACTTGCGCCTCCCAGGCTGATATCTCGAATAACTCCCAGTTGTTCGGCCTGGGTTTCATTTTCCCCATACAGGGAGTATTTAACCGATAAAATTAAATCCAATCGGGCATACTGACGTTTTTCGGTCTGAAGATGCTTATCAATTTCTGCTATAAGCTGCGCACACGAATCTCGAATTTGAGCCAGTTGTTCCGGCTGGGTATCAAGCATACGCTTGAGGGTGTTTATTTTATCTTGAATAGGGGTTGGGTTAGGCATATTTCAGAATCAGGGAAACCCTTCAACTCGCACAATAGCATCTGCCGGTAAAAGTGTAACGAGTTGACGAAAGGCCTGTTCAAGATAACTCTTATCTTTAGATTCTAAAGTTAACTTGACCTTATACTCAGCATTATTTAACTCAGGATAAGAACCCAATAAGAGCTGGGGGAAAGCTTCTAATAAACGATTCAGATGATGGGCGATATCGACTTCCCATTGATTCACAAAAACCTGTTTCATGAAAAAGGGTTCATCCAGAAACTGCTTTTTAATGGCTTCAAACTTTTTTCTAAGAATTTCCGGGATTCCCGGGAAGATATAAATGTTCTCTACGGTTACAACCGGAAAAATGAGCCCTTCATCTTTAATAAGTTGGGTACCTTCAGGTACCTCTGCCATCCTCAGTTTAGCCGGGTTCATGTCGGTCCCATAGAAGTCCTTTACCAGCTTTTCCAATTCCGGATGCAACACCACTTTTCTTCCTAACCCTCGAGCAATTCCTTCCATGGTTACATCATCATGGGTTGGACCTACCCCCCCAGACGTAAAAACCAGGTCGTATGATTGAGAGAAAAGGGAAACCTCTCTAGCAATAGCGTCCAGGTCATCAGGAATAACCGAAATCTTTTTTACCTCAACTCCCAGCTTCCGAAGCTCACGACATAAATAAGGCGAATTGGAATCTACCGTTTTACCTGAGAGGATTTCATTTCCTATGATAAGGATACCGGCACTTTTTCCCGTTTTTTTCATATTTTCAAGTTAAAAAATTTTAAAAAATTTTCAGAGGTGGCCTCTTCGACCTTTTCGACCTCGATATTTTTGATCTCTGCTATTTTAGCTGCCGTATAGGTGACATAGGCGGGTTCATTTCGTTTTCCCCGCTTAGGGACAGGTGCCAAATAGGGACAATCCGTCTCAACCAGAAGGTTATCCAGAGGAATTTCCTTAACAACGTCTCGTAACCAGGCTGCATTATGAAAGGTTACAATCCCCGAAATGGAGATATAAAATCCCATATCCATGGCCTCTCTGGCCAGTTGATAATCTCCAGAAAAGCAATGGAAGATTCCTCGCACATCCGAAGCTTTTTCAGATCGGAGTATCTGGAGGGTTTCTCCATGAGCCTCTCGATCATGAATAATTATCGGTAGATGAAGTTCTCGGGCGAGCTGAATTTGTCGGCGAAACACCTCCTCTTGAATTTCCGGAGGGGATAGCTGCCGATAAAAATCTAACCCGATTTCGCCGATGGCGACAACTTTCTCGGACTGGGAAAGGTTTTTTAAATCTGTATAGACCTCTTCGGTTACCTCTTTAGCCTCATGGGGATGGACCCCTACGGCTGCTAAAATCTGCGGGTATCGGAGGGCAATCTCAACAGCTCTCCGGCTTTCAACCAGATTGGTTCCAACGGTAAGAATCCACTCAACCTGATCCTGCCTGGCTCGTTGGATAACCTCATCTCGATCTTCATCGAATTGAGAAGCATCTAAATGTGCATGGGAATCAACAAGCAATGTAAAAACCTCCGTGGATAACGTAAAAAAGCTTAAAAGATTTTCCTTTAAAGGTCAAGGGATTTTTCTCTTTTGAGTTAAGAAAATTGCCTGAAACAGGCTTTTGACCTGGGATTTGTTTTTTGATTTAGAACATCGGTTCTCCAACCCAGGTTGTTGCCCTATTTACCTTATCATCCATAACCCGGACACAAAATGGACCGGGAGCAGTAACTTCGTCCAGACCTTTGATTCCTGTGGGAGACTTAAAAAGGGACGATTCTCAAACTGAGCCCGGTTTTTTACTTTTGTCATACCTCTACTCCTACCGCTAATAGCATTTAAGTAATACACTGGTTAACAAAGCCATTCGGATGTACATTCCATTTTCAGCCTGTTCAAAATACACTGCATGGGGACTCTCATCGACCTCTTCCGTGATTTCACCAACCCGGGGAAGTGGGTGCATAATAATGGCGTTTTCTTTTATTTTCTCCAGAAAGGCTGCATCCACCTTGTAAGAACCTTGTACCTGATGGTACAGATCTGGATCACTGAACCGTTCCTGTTGAACCCGCGTGATATAAAACACATCGGCTTCAAAGGCAACCTTTGAGAGCGAATCTGCTTCAGAAACCGAAACCCCCTTTCTTTGTAATTCCAGTAACAACTCTCTTGGCATCCGCAGGCTATCCGGAGAGACGAAAATAAGGCGGACATTTTTGAAAAGAGATAAAAGTTTCGCCAGGGAATGAACCGTACGGCCATGTTTCAGGTCACCGACCATAGCCACGGTGAGGCCTTCGAGGGTTCCAAACTTTTGCTCAATGGTATAGGCATCTAAAAACGCCTGGGTTGGATGCTCACCGACGCCATCTCCTCCATTGATAAGGGGAACCGGAGGTTGATGGGTCCGGAGTTTTAACTTCCGAATATAAGTAGCCGCTTTGAGCGCAGAACCCATTTCGTGATGGCGCAAGACAATCACATCGGCATAAGTTGCTAAAACCCGAACCGTATCCGCCAGGGTCTCGCCTTTGGATACCGAGGAGAACTGAACTCCCACAATATTATGAACTTCTCCTCCCAGTCGTTTCATGGCTATGCTGAAAGCCGCATCTGTTCGAGTACTTGCTTCATAAAAAAGGTTAACAAGGACTTTCCCATGTAAAAGGTCGATAGACCCTTGCTGTTCTTTAAGCGCTTTCATTTCTTGCGCCCGGGCAAACAGAATCTCTAAATCCCTTCGGGAGAATTGCTCAACAGAGAGAATATCTTTTCCGTAAAAGTGTCCATCTATTTTTTCCGGTAATACCGGTATCTCCGCTGGAGATTTAATATTTTCCTTTGTAAGCATATACACCTCCTTTTATAAGATAGTTAAAAGCGGAAAAGGGTTCCATAGTTTTTGGATAACCTCTTACTATATAAGGATAAAATATACACATGCGTATACTTATTTTATCTCTTATTAAGATTATTTATTATTTTATGGTAAATCAGTACAATATGCGCCCAAAACCTGGGGGCACCAGCACCTGTCCCTGTTCAAAAACGATTTGACCTCGAAGGGTTACGCGTCGGACCCTTCCGCAGACCCTCCAGTCTTGAAAGGGAGACCAACGGCATTTGGTTTTAAGTTCGGAGCCTTGAATAAAATAGCTTTCCTGGGGATCCACTTCTGTGAATGTGGTCGGATCTTGTTGAATCTTAAAAATACGAGAGGGATTCAGGAAGGTTAATTCAACCAGACGTTCCAGGGTCAATCGTTTTTCAAATACAGCCGTTAAAAGAAGAGGAAGGGTGGTCTCTAAACCCGGGACTCCAAAAGGGGGTTGAGGACTTTGCTTTTCAGCCAGGGTATGGGGCGCATGATCCGAAGCAACCAGGTCGACAACTGCCAGGTTTTCCCAGAGCGCCTGTTGATCTCGTTTAGAGGGCAGGGGGGGTTTCATAATGCCAAATCCACCGAGACTTTTAACATCCTCTTGAGTTAAAAACAAATGATGGGGGGTTACTTCGCAGGTAACAGGAAAGCCCTGCTCTTTTGCCTTTTTAATAAGCTCGATTTCGGATTTTTGGCTGATATGGCAAAAATGGACCGACTTTCGGTATAAATAGCTTAAAGCCAGCACCATGGCAACCGTGACCCCTTCTGCGTGGACCAGAATAGGTTTCTGACCGGGCCAGTGTTGAAAAATATTTAGAATAGCTTCGAGATCCTTTATAAGTAGAGGGCCCGTCGTTTGATTCAGGTAAAGCTTCAAACCTTTTACTTTAGCTTCAATTTGCTTATAAACCGGATAGTTTGAGGGAGACGCTCCGAAATGAAACCCTACATCGCAGACGATTTTTCGGCTCGCCAGGGATATTTTCTCGGAGAGGGCTTCTTCGCTGGTGATGGGATGGGGGTTATTGGGCATGTCTATAATAGCCGTATAGCCTCCGGCTACTGCCGCACAGGTGCCTGTAAAAAAATCTTCTTTCTCCGTACTCCCGGGATCTCGCAAGTGCACGTGGGGATCAATGAGTCCCGGGAGTTTTAGAAGGTTATTTTTACCCATAGCCTTTAAAACCCTGTCCAGGTACTTTCAATGAAGATTCTGTAGGGGGATACAGAGTTCTCAGAGGCAGGTTTTTTATAACCTAATCCCCTGACCCCCCCTTCCCGATGCGGGAAGGGGAAATCGGAGAGGGCCTTTCTTCCCCACTCTCCTCTTCCCTCCCAGGGGCGGAGAGTTGGAAGGGTTAGATCCAAAAAACCTACCCCAGAAAGCCTGGATCTCTGGGATTACAGCATTTAACAAGATGTCCTGTGGACCTATCCTAAGTACCCATCGCAAGATATCGCATAATTTCTTCATATCTTGCGGGCTCAAGCTGGCCCTTCTTTAAATAGTAACTCAGTAAATCTTTGAGCTTAAAAACTGCATGGAGACGATATCCGGCTGCTTCAAGCTGCTGAGCCCCTCCCTGTTCCCGGTCCACTAAGACCAGGACATCTTGAACGCGCAGTCCATTTTCTTGAAGAGCTTGAATAGCTTCAAATTTGCTATCTGCCTTGGTAATTAAATCGTCCAGGAGAAGAACCGTTTGCCCGGTTTGGAAGACTCCATCGATTCGGCGAGATAATCCATGGGTTTTTTCATCTTTTCTGGGAGAAATCATGGGAATTCCCATTTCGTAGGATAGAATGGCTACAAGGGGTGTAACAGCCGTTGGAATATCGGCCAGGAGGTCAAATTTTAATCCGATTATCAGTTCTTTAAAGACCTCGATGGTGTTTCGAAGGACCTTGGGAAAGGAACGGAGAATCCTCAAATCAATGTAAATGGGAGAAAGAGGGGCATCAGGGACTTTTTCATGAAGTTTGAGCTTAAAAGCTCCGAATTTAATGGCTCCGATTTCAAAAAGGTCCGAAGCCAAAATTTCTTGCTTTTCGGTCACAATGGAAGTGATGGGATCGATGAAGTTTAAAAAAATTTCCTTTAACCATGAGGTTTAACTCTAAAGCTAAAGGATATAATGTTTTCTTTATGTTGTCAAATTTTTTATACACTAAAATTCTCGACCTGTTAACTTAGCTAAATTAAGGCTTAATCTATACTGTTGGATAGCCTTATGGAGATTTTCGGTTTCTCGTCGGGCTGCCAGGGCAAAATCGGCTTCTGAAGAGGCAAAAATAATACTCCGTGAGGCGTTCACAATGAGTCCAGTACCCTTCGAATCCAATCCGGCTGCGAGGGCCTGGGTAAGTTCGGCACCCTGGGCTCCAATGCCGGGCAATAAAACAGGCAGATCTCCTGCGATCCGTCGGATTTCTTTAAGTTCTCTCGGGTAAGAGGCTCCTACCACAAGCCCACAATTCTGGTTACGATTCCATTTTGTTGCCACCTGATGGGCAACGACTTGATAAAGGGGTAACCTTTGCCCTTCTTTGAGGACCTGTAAATCTTGGAATTCTCCGGCCCCTGGATTTGAAGTTCGACAGAGGACAAAGATTCCCTTCTCTTTCCGATCCAGGAAAGTTTGAAGGGCTTCTTGTCCCACATAAGGATGAACGGTTAGAGCATCTCCGCCATAGATATCGAACATGGCTTTTACATAGGCGGCATTGGTATGTCCGATATCGGCCCGTTTAGCATCGAGAATAACGGGAACCTCGGGATAAGTAGCATGGATAAATCCCACTGTAGAGATAAGGGCTTCCAAACCCTCGGGTCCTTCCGCTTCATAAAAAGCTATATTGGGTTTATAGGCACAGACCAGGTCTCCCGTAGCTTCAATAATTTCCCGATTAAATTTTAAAAGGGTTTCCTTGACAGAACCTGCCCGGGCAACCTTGGGAATTTTCCCGAGCTCTGAATCTAAACCTATGCAGACAAAAAATCCTTTTTCCCATCGTCTCTCCAGAAGTTTTTGAAAGGATTCTCCCATACCTATGGGATATAGCCCTTTCAGGGTTTTGTCAAACCTTTTCTTGAAGGATTTCGGTTTGATTCCACTCAATTTTAAGATTTCTTATCAAAATCAAAAAAATTTTTTGAAAAATAGAAAATAGTCGGATTATAACACTCTGTATGTATTTTAACGACCGACTAATACGTAGTTATCTCTTATTTGCAAAAAATCCCTTGACATAAAAACAAGGTTATCCTAACCTTGACAAATTAAGAAGTTGTAGCTGTGTAGGTCGGTCAATAGTTAAGGTAGTGCCTAAGTTGGTGCAAGTGTTCTAATTCCTATCATCTCATAGGATAAGGAGGTACTTTCGGATGAAGGAGCTGGTTGAGTATATAGCTAAGTTGTTGGTGGATGAACCGGAGAAAGTTCAAGCGACGGAAGTGCAGAGTGAGAAAACGATTGTTGTCGAGCTTCGGGTAGCCCAGAGTGATATTGGAAAAATTATCGGAAAGCAGGGAAGGACCGCACGTGCTTTACGGACGATTTTGAATGCTGCCGGACGCAAAGTTGGAACCCGATGCATCCTTGAAATCTTAGAATAAGATTCTTTCCTCAAAAATTGCTGAAAAGCCTTTAAGCTCTTAAAGGGAGAAGTTTGTTTTTTTATTTTCCATGGTCTTCCTTATTGTTCGTCTGATTGTGCCGGGAGTCTGAATCCAGGTTAAACCGGGTTAAATATTTTAGAAACTCAGAATTCGGGGATAGCACAAGGGTTGATCTCTCTTTGAGGGACCGTTTGTAGGCTTCTAAAGTCCTGATAAAGCCGTAAAACTCTGGATCCTGCTGATAAGCTTCGGCGTAGATTTTAATAGCCTCAGCATCTCCCTCTCCTTTGATTTGTTGTTCTTTTTTATAAGCTTCTGCCAGAATAATGGCTCTTTCTTTATCGGCTTCAGCTCGTATTTTAGTTGCTTCCCTTGCCCCTTCTGAGCGGTATTGCTTGGCCTCTCGTTGGCGTTCTGTTTCCATGCGCCCGAAGATAGATTTTTCGTTTTCGGGGGGTAAGTCGGCTCGCTTAATCCGAACATCCACGATTTCAATTCCGTATTTAGATGCCTGTCGATTACTGTTCTCGGTTACCTTATCCATAATCTGGCTCCGCTCTTTTCCAATGATAGAGGCAAAATCGTGCATACCGAGTTCCGCTCTCAGCTCGGAGTAGATAATATCATCGATTCGGAATTGAGCACGGGCCTCATCCCGGACACTTTCATAGAACTTTTGAGCATCCTCAATGCGCCATTTGGCATAATTGTCCATGACAATCGCCTTTTTATCCCGGCTGATCACTTCTTTAGGAGCGGCATCATATCCCAGAACCCTATCTTCGAAGAGGGTAACCTGTTGAAGAAAAGGAACTTTGACATGTAAACCGGGCTCTGTCACTGTTTTTACAAATTTACCGAATTGGGTGACCACGGCTTGCTCGGTTTCATCCACAGTGTAAAAAAGGGAGTTTATCAGAATCAAGACGACAACAAGGAGAGCAATGGTACTCAGTGAACTCTTCATGGATTTCCTCCTTTTCTTTCCTCGGATGCATTTCCAACCGGATGATTCTCGTCTTTACGGTATTCTTCTTTATTGAGCTGGAGTATGGGTAACAATCCTTTTTGGGAAGTTTCATCGATAATGTACTTATCGATACCCGGTAAGATCTCATCCATGGTTTCGAGATACAACCGCTGCTTGGTGATCTCCTTAGCCTTTTGGTATTCCGTCAGAATCTGGCGGAATCGGGTAACATCCCCAAGGGCCCGGTTGATTCTCTCTTGCTTGTAAGCTTCCGCCTGCTGAATAATTTCAGCCGCCGCCCCTTCTGCTTTAGGAATAATGTCGTTTCGATACCCTTGGGCTTCGTTGATGAGTCGATTGCGATCTTCCCTTGCACTGGCTACATCTCGAAATGCAGCAAAAACCTGCTGGGGGGGATGAACATCTTGGAGCTGAACCATTTCGATGACGATTCCACTTTGGTATTTATCTAAAATCTGTTGAAGGAGTTCCCGGGTGCTGTTCTGAATATCTGTTTTCCCGGTCGTTAAAGCTTCATCAATGGTTCGATTCCCTATAATCTCTCGGATAGCCGCTTCGGCAGCATCTCGCACGGTTTTTTGTTGATCTCTCACGTTAAACAAATAGGCGGCTGCATCCTTAATTCGATATTGTACAATGACATCGATATCGATAATGTTTTCATCTCCGGTGAGCATGAGGGATTCTTTAGGTACATCCTGATATTTGGCCGGGGGGCCCGGATCTATGGTCCTAAAGCCGATTTCTTCGCGTTTAGCTTCTTCTACTTTGGGAGTTGCTACCTCTTCGATGAAGGGAATTCGATAATGTAAGCCCGGACTGACGATCCGGTTGAGTTTACCGAAACGCTTGACCACTCCCACCTCACCCAGGTTCACCTTATAGACTCCGGCGGCTATAAAAAGTCCCAGAACCACCACCAAAATAATTACCAGATTAAAAGTTTTCGGCCAGAACACCCGGGGTAAATCTAAACCGGGTAATTTAAACTCGGGTTCTTCATCAAAATCCCCTCCAGGACCTCGTCTGGGATTTCTGTCTTTCCAAGGCATAATCATTCCTCCTGTTCTAAACCTTATAGCCTAAATCAACAATTTTCTTTTTAATATCTGTCAAGGATATCTCGTCGGGATCAAATTGAACTTCTGCCTGATTCTGATCGAGATCCACTTTGACCGAGGAGACTCCTTTCAAGCCACCGATACCTTTTTCCAGGGTCATTTTACAATGATTGCAGCTCATTCCTTCGATGAAAATAGTGGTTTTTTCAATCATACCTGTCTGTAAACCATAGGGCGTAAAACGTAAGGTCTTTCTATAAGACTACGTTTCACGCAGATCGTTTGGGGGCAAACAATTTTTCTACCTCCTGCATGGTTAAAATAGTTACTTCTGCACCGATACCCTTAAATTGTTGACCGATCCGGTCTGCTTCTTCTTGAGTCACATTTTTTACTACAAGGGCAGGAGTTCTGAGAGCCGATTTCAGACGTTCTATGGTTAATCCGGTTAGCGAAGCAAGGAGGTGAAGAACTTCTTCTTCATAGGTCTTATCAAATTTTTGTAATAAAACCCCATATCTCGGATTATCCCTGGAGAACGGAGGGGTCATGAGGGTTGGAACTTCCAAACCCTGGGTAACAGATTCCGATAGGGTTCTCGAGGGTTCTTTACTCTTCTGCCTCCTTTGTTTTTCGGCTATAGCTCGGAGTTGCTCCAGGGTGATAACTTGAACGCGAGCACCCAATTGATTAAACGCTTTTACGAGAGTCTGAGCTTCCAGGTCCGTTACCGGAGCTTTTAACAGAGAGGGGGTTTTAAGTAAGACTTTAGCTTTATCCATGGACATGTTCAGGGATTTGGTCATGAAATCCACCAGCGCTTCTGTCCGTGCTGGATCATATCCTCGAAGTAAAAGTGCATACCCGGGGCCTGGCGGTGGTTGTTGGGCCTTTATCTCCGGGGACTCCTGGGTTTTTGGGGTATCAGTTGGCCGGTTAAGCGTTGCAGAAGTCGAGGTTGTTGGACCAGTACCCGGCATATCTGGCTGAGGCAGTGTGAGGGTTTTGGTGGTATCAACCTGCCGATCAAGGATCATGGTTGCAGGGATTTCGGTGTGATCCACCGGCATAGGGGGGATGGTAACCGTGGGAGTTTCTGTACCCGGCGTTTTAACAGGGGCCTCAGGCTTTTTGGCCTGCTGAGATGCTTCGGAAACCCGTCCAGGCTCCAGATTCAAGTTAGCCAGCCGATTTTCCAGGGTTTTTGTCTCGGTCGGAGAGCTCTTCACTTCGGATTGGAGCATTTTTCTGGAATAAGCCCTGGCGTAGTTGTATTGGATCGTTTTATGAGTTTTTTCCCAGGCAACCAGGATCAAAACGAGAAGTTCCACACCCCATACCATCCAGTTTTGGACCTTCTCGAATTCTAAGATCTTCCTTTGTGCCTGCCACCTGGTAAGGGGAGGATACTCTAAAAAAACTGAAAATTCATGGTTAGAAACCATGGCTTTTTCATCATAAGCCGGTAATAAAGAAGCCCATTGGAACCAAACTTCTTTGAGGGTATCCCAGGTCTTGAGATCCAGTCCGTATTGGGAAACGGTTTTTTGAAGGGGTTCTACAAAATCTCTTCTCAAGTAATAATACTCTTTTACAGCCGTACCCGGCTCTGTCAGGGAGGTAAAGTTATTGAGGATTAAAAGCAGGGCGTAGCAAAAGATACTCAGCAGCGTAACCATCAAGAATCCAGACAACTGTCGGGTACATCTTCCTATCCGCGCCCCCATTGAAACTCCCATTCCCAGGAGTATTCCCATCCAGACAGGAAATAAGAGGACAAAATGATACCTATAGAAACTGATGGCCAGGTGAGAGGATAGAACTCCCACAAGACCCAGGAAGAGGCCACAGACAAACATACAGAAAGTGGCAACAGGTCCACACTTCTCTATACGCTGATTTTTGTCCATCATTTCCCTTTTTCCTTTTCCTTGCTCTTGCTTAGACTTCGTCATAGTGAGACAGTTCCATAGAGAAGGTTGCCCGGCCTTGAGTCAGAGATCTGAGACTGGTGGTATAGCCGAACATTTGCGACAAAGGGACCAGAGCCTTAATAATTTCCGTAGTTTCTCGGGTTTCCAATCCTTGAATTTTTCCTTTACGGGTATTTAGATCTTCTATGACCTCACCGGTATAGGCCTTGGGGGTGTTAACCTCGACCCGCATAATCGGTTCTAGAAGCACCGGATCTGCTTTTCGACAGGCATCATTGAAGGCCGTTGCAGCCGCGATCTTAAAAGCCAGTTCCGAAGAATGTTCTTCATGGTAAGAACCTCCGAAGAGGGTGACTTTGACATCCACTATGGGGTATCCGGCCAATACCCCGCTTCCCAATGTATCCCGAATCCCTGCTTCCACTGCAGCAATATATATCGGCGGTAAGGTTCCTTCTTTTAGATCGGTTTCGAACTTAAAACCCTTTCCCCTTTCATTGGGTTCTACCCGCAACCACACATGCCCATAATGGTCCCTTCCCCCGGTTTGTTTGATGAACTTCCCTTCCACTTCTACTTTCTTCCGAATCGTCTCTTTAAAGGCCACCTGGGGCTTTCCAACCCGAGCTTTGACCTTATGTTCCCGCAGGAGTCGATCCACGAGAATTTCCAGATGGAGCTCCCCCATTCCGGAAATAATCGTCTGGCCGGTCTCCTCATTTTTCTTAACTTGAAAAGTGGGATCCTCGTTGGCCAATTTTCGAAGAGCTTCGTCCAGGTTTTCCTGATCGGCCTGGGTTCTCGGCTCAATAGCAACGGAGATGACCGGTTCTGGAAACTCAATGGATTGCAGGAGAATGGGATGGGCTTCGTCACAGAGGGTATCCCCGGTCGTGGTGAACTTCAAGCCGATAATCCCGATGATGGCCCCCGGATAAGCCTTATCGATTTGGTTGATTTTGTTGGCATGGAGTTGAAGGACCCTCAGAACTTTTTCCCTCTTACACGAACGTGGATTATAGACGGTATCTCCCACTGACAACGTACCGGAATAAATCCGGGTATAAAAGATGGTGGGACCTTCCAGATGGGTCATGACTTTAAATACAAGAGCCGACAGAGGTTCTGTAGAATCCGGCTTACGAATTTCTTCCTGCTGGGTGAGGGGATTTATTCCTCGGGTTATAGGAACTTCTATGGGAGAAGGGAGATAGTCGATGACGGCATCGAGCAGAGGTTGTATGCCTTTATTTTTTAAAGCTGAACCGCAAAGTACGGGAAAGAGCCGGCCCTGTAACGTCTCTTTCCGTAAGGAGGCTTTTATTTCTTCGGCCGTCAAAGGTACTTCATTGAGATACTTATCGAGCAGAACATCATCCGTCTCGGCCAGGGTCTCTATGAGCCTGTCTCGGTATTTTTTCGCCTCCTGGATCTTATCCACCGGAATTTCAACCTCTGCAATTTGCGTCCCCAATTCATCCTGCCAGAGAAGGCCCTTCATTTCAATAAGGTCAATAACCCCCCGGAAATCACCTTCTCCTCCCCAGGGGAGTTGAATAGGAACAACCCGGGCTTTCAGTTTTTCTTCCATGCTCTGGATGGCCCGAAAGAAATCGGCCCCAACCCGATCCATTTTATTGACAAAAGCTATCCGGGGAAGATGGTAACGATCCGCCTGCCGCCACACCTTTTCAGATTGAGGCTCTACACCCTCTACCCCACAGAAAACGGCTATGGCTCCATCCAGAACTCTTAAAGCCCGTTCGACTTCAATGGTGAAATCCACATGACCCGGCGTATCGATGATATTAATCTGACAACCTTTCCAGGTACAGGTTGTAACTGCCGCGGTAATCGTAATGCCCCGTTCCTGTTCCTGGGGCATCCAATCCATCGTGGCAGATCCCTCGTCAACCTCCCCCATTTTATGAGAGCGCCCGGTATAGTACAGGATTCGCTCCGTGACGGTTGTTTTACCGGCATCGATATGGGCCATAATGCCCAGGTTACGGATCTTATCTAGGGAGGGTTCCATAATTCTGTAAGTTATCCAGAGTAAGAAGTAAAGGAAGCTAAACCCTTTTACTCCTTATTACAAATAATTTACTATCCCTTCAACTTTTAGTCCCATAAAGAGTTTACCATTAAGTTAATAACAAACTGCTCCAAAATGGTGTTAAACTCTTGGGGGTATTCTACCATGACCATATGACCGGCTCCTTTAATGAGGGCAAGTTGAGCACCCGGAATGTGATCCCGGAGATATTCGGCCATTGAGATTTGAATTAAGGGATCTTCGGTACCACAAACGACTAAAGTTGGAATTTGAATGGTCGATAACTGGGAGGTTACGTTAAACTTTCTGGCAGCCACCACATCTCCCAGCATCACATTGATATCGTTGGTCACCAACCGTTCATCGATATCTTTCATTTTTTCCTTGGCTTTATCCAAAGCTCCAAAAATAGACTCAATGTTGTCCTTCATTTTTATGAGGGTTTGGGTAGAAATCTCAAATTTCGCTCCTGTAGCTACAAGTCCAAGGGCTTTTAATGAATCTTGATATTTAATCGCATAATCTAGAGCAATAGCCCCACCCATGGAATGACCCACTAAAATCACTTCATCCAGGTCCATGACTTCAAAAAATTCTCGTAGCAAGTTGGTATAATCGGAAATGGCGGTGGCTCCTTTTCCCGGAGATCTTCCATGACCGGGTAACTCCAAAGCAATCACCTGATAAGATTCTGAGAAATATTTAATTTGATACGCCCAGTTATAAATATTTCCTCCCAACCCATGAAGGAAAAAAATCTTTTCGCCATGTCCTACTTTATGGGTATTCTCCACTACAATATATCGAATCTTATTGTCTTTAATATTTATATAGGGCATATGAAGCGTAGGTATATTTTAACTCCGGCGTTAGTTCTCAAGGGGTCTGTCTGTTTATACCTGTAAATAATCAGGCACTTGATTAAAACTATTTAAATTATTTAACCGGAAAATTCTTGAATTGTCAACTAGAAAATTTGTAACTATTTGACTTTTCAAAGTCTTGGATTCTACGCTATTTACTTTTTTACTTTGGAAAGACCTTAAGAAGATGGTTCTTTTTCATCCACTGAGCGGTTCTGCGGGTTAATTCCTGGATCAACTCTGTTTTGGAAGGATAAACATGATCGGACTCCAGCCAAACCATCTCTTTGGGGAAATGGGCTTTTTGGAACAAGGTCCTGGCACTCTCCTGGGGGATTCTTTCATCCTGTTCCCCATTAATCATAAAAAGAGGTCGAGGCGCTATGCGGTCGATATATTTGAGGGGTTCTATGGGTGCCAAAATCAGGGCACCCAGAGAGCTCAGCAACTTTCTGGAAATCCAATTTCCCGATTGAATATTATGGAAAAGAAGCTTTTCCAGATCCCCTCCGCCATAATGAATGGCCACTCCCCGAATTCTAGGATCCAGGGCACTCACTACCACGGCAAAAGGACTTCCAAAACTGATCCCGACCATGGTAATCCGTTCGGGGTCTACCCCTTTACGTTGGGTCAGGTAATCCACCATAAGTAAACCACCGACAACGGTATCAAAAATAGCCTGGCGAAACTGAAGAAGTGTCAATAGGAGTTGAGCTCCTTCCAGGGAAACCTCTCCCTTGTAAGGATAATTCATCGCCATGATCACCGTCTCCTCAACTTCCTGGACGCCACCGATCAGATCCACCACCCAGGCTCCGGTCTCCAGCCCATTAAAAACAATAACCGCCGGTGCAGATAGGGTCGAAGAATCCGGAATTTTAATAAATCCCTCCACGGTAAGACCATTTGAGCTACGAAGCCGAATTTCATACTTTTTAGGATCCAGGGACCGTTCTTCAATCTCGACGAGACTTCCTTTCCGATCCAGGAAAATCTGGCTGAAGTCCCGTTCCTTATAGAGTTCCGTGGAAAGAAACAGCAGAGATAAAAAAAGGATGATCACGGTGAGGGAGGACCACACATATTTTTGCCTTCTGTTTGGGCGAAATAACATGGCCCCTGACCCTTGTTAAAGTAATTTCACAGGACCTGATAAGCTTTTAATTTGCCTTTATCGAATCGAATCCCATGGCCTGGCGTTGGAGGAAGCTCGAAGATTCCCTTTTTAATTTTAAAAGGTTCTTCCAAAATGGGATCCAATTGCGGAATGTATTCTACGAACAAAGCATGGGGGACTGCAGCGGCAAGGTGAAAATGGATTTCCATCAGGAAATGAGGGGCTATCGGAAGGTTCCAGGCTTCAGCCAGGGCTGCAATCTTCATCCATTCGGTAATCCCCCCGACCCGACCCACATCGGGTTGTAAAATGCTCACAGCCTTCTGCTCCAAATAAGCTTTAAACGCCTGCTTTGTGTAAAGGCTCTCTCCCAGGGCAATAGGGACGGTCAGATGTGCCTTTAAGGTGGCGTGTCCACTCACATCATCGTGGGGGAGAGGTTCCTCCAACCAAAAAATATTAAACTCTTCCAGTTGTTTCCCACGGGTAATGGCTTCCGTAGAGGTCCATTTTTGGTTAACATCGACCATAAGCTTCACAGAATCCCCTATAACTTTACGAACTTCACCAACCCTTTTAACGTCCTCAAGGGGATCTTCCTTGCCTACCTTCAGTTTTACCCCTGTAAATCCTTCTTCGACGGCTTTTATGGCTTCTTCCTTTATCTCCTCCAAACTCATATTAAGCCAGCCGCCTTCTGTGGTGTACACGGATATTTGATCTCGATAACCTCCCAAGAGTTTATAAAGCGGTAATTTTGCCATCTTGGCTTTGAGATCCCATAAGGCTATATCCACTGCAGCCATGGCAACCGGAGAAATCCCACCGACGACCGCATGAATTCGCCACCACATCTTCTGCCAGATACGCTCCACATTGGAAGGATCTTCGCCCAGAATGCAAGGAACGAGATCTTCATCCAACAGGACCTTGGCTGCTTTGCCTCCCTGTCCAATGGTATAGGAGTAACCCACCCCGGTTAATCCTTCATTTGTGAAGATCTCTACCAGAAGGAGTTCCATGGCACTGAACTCCTGAATAGCATCCTTCCTGGGACGAAGAGGGGGAATCCGATAAAGTGCCGAAGCGATTTGGGTAATTTTCATAAGCTGTTAGCCTCGATTACTTAAACCACGCAAAATGAGAATCCAAAATCCCCTTTACTCTGCAAGGTTTAAGTCAATCTTTTCCTTTTTTATCGGGTTATATTGCTTTTTTAAGCCTACCATAACATGTTAAAAACAATGGGAAGATAGGTTTAGAGAAAACTCTTGTTTGACAGAGTCTTTTTAACGCGAAAAGGAAAATCGACATGAAAGGTAAGAACTGGGTTATTCTTCCACTCATCGTTTTTTTAACGACAATTTTTTCTGTATACGTATTAACTCTTAAATTAGATCTTCAAAGTCAGCTTGCGGCCATTACTCTGTTCATATTCCTTATATCCCTCTATCTTCTGCTCGGGATTCCTGAATTAGTCGAAAAATTAAAGGAAAACATCAGGTTTAATTGCGCGAAGGTTTTCGGTATAGCATTGATTCTGCTTATTATGTATGCTTTTTACGCACTTTCCGTTGCCGGATTTCGTTGGGAAGATGTGGGGATATATGCGTTATATCTTTTCATTCCTGCTTTCATCCTCCTGGTTGCGAGGCCAAAAACGGATGGATTAACCATCCAGGATGTGTTGGTGATTACGACCCTCTGGGTTCCCCTCCTGGGAGGGTGGATCCGGCTGGTTAGTATTCCGGTAGAGCATGGGGAATCTCTGGATAGAGTCCTGGGCCTGATCTGGGGGATTTTTCTTTTTCTGGTTGTACGCCCTTTAGAGAGGGTAGGTTATACTTTTCAGTTGCATAGGAACGATATCCGGTGGGCAGGTCTTTACTTTGCCGTATTTGTCGCTTTTTTTGCCATTCCCATTGCCGTACCTACCCATTTCATTACCATACCCCCGACCCTGAAATCAGGTACTCAGATCTTTATCTCTCTGGTTCTTATTGCATTTTCCATTGCTTTACCTGAAGAATTGGTCTTTCGTGGAGTGATTCACAACCTGATTTCTCAGCGATTGAAGGAAAAACCCTACGTGGCTTTAATGATCTCCTCGGCCATTTTCGGTCTATCTCACATTCACCGGCCCGATTCCCCGAACTGGGTCTATGTGATTCTGGCCACCCTGGCCGGATGGTTTTATGGGCTTACCTATATAAGAACCGGAAAAGTTACGGCTGCTGCCATTACCCATTGGCTGGTGGATAGCTACTGGCGCATATTTTTCCAGTAGCTTTTCCAGGATCCTGGGGGAACCAGGATAGGTTTCATCCGGTTATTGACAAAGACAACGATTAGGAACCTCTTATCGCCTCAATGTCCTCTATTTGTTTAGGTACTTTAGCCGTCAGGACTTCATGACCCTGGGGGGTGACTAAAACATCATCTTCGATTCGAATTCCTATATTCCAGTATTTAGGATCCACCTGTTCGGTTCCTTCAGGAATATAAATCCCGGGCTCTACGGTTAAAACCATCCCCGGCTCTAGCACCCGCCACTTCCCATTGAGGTTGTATTTTCCCACATCATGGACATCCATCCCCAACCAGTGACTGGTTTTATGCATATAAAACTTACGATACTCTTCCTTTTCGATCAAATCTTTTACATTCCCCCGTAGAAAACCAAGGGCTACAAGTCCCTCGGTAATAACTTCTACAGCGCGGTTATGCACATCCATGATACTTGCCCCTGGTTTAACCCGGTCGATGGCTTCCAGTTGGGCTTGCAGAACAATCTGGTAGATCTGCTTTTGTTCAGGAGAAAATTTTCGACTAACCGGGAAGGTTCGGGTAATATCACCGGTATAGTATCCATATTCTGCCCCTGCATCGATCAACAGCAGTTCTCCTTCCTGCATTTGTCGATTATTGGTATCGTAGTGAAGGATGGTGGTATTAGGACCGGAGCCCACGATGCTGGGGTAGCCGTTTCGAGGAGAACCCCTTTTGCGAAAGGTATACTCTATAAGGGCTTCGATTTCATACTCGTACATTCCTCCCCGGGCTGCCTTCATAGCCTCCAGGTGACCTTCGCAGGAAATATCCACGGCCTGGCGCAGCAAAGATAATTCTTCCTCCTTTTTGATCAGGCGCATTTCATGGAGAATCTCGGCTGCGTCGATTAACATATAAGGACCTGAAATACCTGCCCGGGACTTCGTACGGTAAGAATAGACTAAACCCATGATCTTGCGATCCAGTTCCGGATCTTTTCCAATCCGATAGTAAATTCTATCTACCTGATCCAAATATTTAGGAAGCATTTCATCCAGCTTGTCGATGGTATAGGCTTGTTGAGCTCCATAATCCTTTATGGCACCTTCTGGACCTGCTCGTTTACCGGTCCAGGTTTCTTTTTCTTTATCCCGGGGTCGCACAAACATGACGAACTGGTGTTCTGGATGCTCGGGAGCCAGCAGGCACAGAGATTCAGGTTCTTCAAACCCGGTCAAATAGTAAAAGTCACTATCCTGACGATATTCATGATCTACGTCCTGGTTGCGAGTAGCAACAGGTGCGCTCTTGAAGATGGCCACACCTTTCCCCATTTTTTCCATAAATTGAGCTCGTCTCATCTGAAACATATCAGCATTCCCCCTTCAAAAAAGTAACTTTTTCTTTTCTATTTTAAAATCTTCATAGTCGAGAAGGAGTTGAAGGAGAAAAGGTTGCATGGGTATTTCAACCAGTTTACCCCTGGCCCCTTCTTCGCAGAGCTTTTTGTCTTTCAAGATATCCTTATAACTATCTAAAAACTCTGTTATAAGTGGAGTATGATTACGAACAATCCTGGATTTATATTCCGTTTCCTTCTTCATTTGGACCTTCGCTTCTAAGGCCTCTTCATTGGATTCTGCGAGCATACTCCAGAGTCAGAAATCAGAAGTCAGAAAACAACCCAATTTCGAGTCTGAGTCCTGGCCTCTGAATTCTAGTGCGGCTTAAGATTCGTCTTCTATATCCTCTTTCTCCAACGACTCGCTCAAATTCACATCACGATTGAGACTCCCAAAGTCCATCATGAAGCTTTCTTTGCGACTCTCACGAATACTCAATTCCAGATCTCCCAGTAGCTTTTTGATTAAATTCACCTGGGCCCTCCACTTCTCCAACATTTCCCGGCTAGCCGTAAGACTACTCTCTAATTTGGTTAATCGGCTCTCGATTTCTACCATCTCTTCATGAGACATAGACTCATCTCTAAACAAACTCATAAAAAAAATCACGACTCCTTTAAGTAGACGGAAAAAAGTAATCTTTCATCATCTTCTTCCCCGCATGACCCGTTTCGTTTTTATGGTTACGGCAACGATAGCGAGCCCTATCAATAATCCTAAAGCAATTCCTAGAAGGGCTAAAATGGTTTTTAACACCATAGATAAGATACAGATAAGAAGGCATTTTACAAAGGATTTTAATTCAATTAATTAAAGTAAGCATTTCACCCTAAGTTATACTATGAGTGTCTTATCATAAAAGTCAAGAGAACTTCGTGGGATTGAAGCTTTTTTTCCAAAAGTTCAAAACCCGGCGTTTCATCCCACCTCCTTTACAACTTCGATAGGGAAACCGGTTACTTGCCGTGTAAGCCGAAGTCCCGGGTAAAGCGAAGGGAATGAAGCTATTTCCCGGCTCAAAGAGCCTGTTTCATGGCTTTTATCCCTGGAGGTATTGAAGGTTGACAAAGATATAGGGACGAAAAGGTTATACTTTCAGTTAAACATCCTGCCGAGGAAAATTATCTTGACAGTCCTTTGGAAAACGGAGCATAATTTCCACAGTATTACTCTATCCTTTGAAATGAAAATAAAAAATGAGTTTTTAGGGGGACAAATTTTAGAAAGACACCTTATAGTATAAAGTAAATAACCCTGTTTGTGCAACGTGCGCTCCCCGTTATGGGGGTACGGAACCCAAGGTAGTCCTGAGGATATATGACACGAAAAGTTATAGCCATGGTTCTGGCGGGGGGGATGGTACCGGCGTTGAATATCTTATCCCAGAGGCGGGCCAAGGCGGCTATCCCTTTTGGAGGGATTTATCGGATCATTGATTTCGTATTGAGTAATTTGATGAACTCTCGGATCAATATTATCGGCATCCTCACCCAGTATAAACCCAGTTCTTTAATGGATCATGTAGGTATTGGGGCTCCCTGGGATTTTATAGGGAGAACCCGCTATGTCCGGATTTTACCTCCTTACAAAGGAGAGGTAGACTCAGACTGGTATAGAGGAACTGCCGATGCCGTTTACCAAAATATAAATTTTATTGAAGATCACCATCCAGACTATGTGCTGGTTCTATCGGCGGAGCATATTTATACGATGAATTATTCTCCTGTCATAGATTTTCACATCAGTAAAAAGGCCGACTGTACCATTGTTTGTAAGAAGCTACCCGTTCTAAATCCATCCCGATTTGGAATCTTAGCTATGGATGAGGACGGAAAAGTTCTACGTTACGAAGAAAAACCTCAGGTTCCTAAGGGGAATTACTATTCTCTGGGGATCTATGTATTTAATACCCCCTTTCTTTTAGAGAGATTACAAGAAGATGCCGAGCAGAAAGACTCTTCCCATAGTTTTGCTTATAATATTATCCCAAACCTTGTAGGGAAGTATCGACTCTACGCTTACCCATTTACCGGAACCTGGGAGTATTGTGGTACCATTGATGAGTACTGGAAACTTCATATGGATCTCCTTAAAGATCAACCGGAGATCGATCTGTGGAACTGGTCTGTCCGGACCAATTTAGAGGATAGAAATATCGGTGACCGTTCTCCGGCCAGATGTGATCCTTCTGCCGAGGTAATCAATTCCCTCATTTCACCGGGTTGTCTGATCAGGGGTAGAGTAGAGAGAAGTGTTCTTTCCCCGGGAGTTGTGGTAGAAAAGGATGCCGTAGTTCGTGATTCGGTTATCATGCATGATACTCAGATTGGTACCGGCGCCCTTGTCGACCGGGTAGTTGCCGATAAAGATGTTTTGATTGGAGCCCATGCTGTTGTAGGAACTGGAGACCCTCAAGTTGCCAATTTATCTTACCCCTCCTACTTTCATACCGGGATTACCGTCTTGGGTAAAGGTGCTGAAGTCGAGGACCACATTCAGATAGGCAGAAATTGCCTGATCCATCCGGGGATCGTCGTTTCAAAATCGAAATATTCTGAGATCCCTTCTGGAAGAACCCTATAATTACCTGAGAAATAATTACCTAAAAACCACCAAACCTTCTAAAATAAGAGGGACTATGGTAGACAATTGGAAGTTTATGGATTCCGAACCCGTGATTGAAACGGTGGACTTAAATCGACTCCTCATCCTCATCATGAATAAAATTACTAAATCGATAGAAGCCCAGCGAAGTACCTTGTTTCTCTATGATGAGGAAAAGCAAGAGCTATGGTCGAAGATTGCTCAAGATTCTGAGATCAAGGAAATACGACTTAAATTAGGGGAAGGGATTGCGGGCTTTGTAATGGCAACCGGTGAGACCTTGAATATTACCGATGCCTATAAAGATCCCAGGTTTAATCGTGCCTTCGACGAGCAGACAGGGTATCTTACCCAGACCATTTTCTGTAAACCACTGGTCAATACCTATGGTCAGAGAATAGGCGTCATCGAGGTTTTAAATAAAAAAGGAGGGGCCTTTACAGAGCGGGATGAAAAACTCCTGGACGCCCTTTGCTCTCAAGCCGCCATAGCCATAGAAAATGCCCAGCTATACCAGCATATTCGGGCTAAAAACAGAGCTTTGGTTGAGGCAAAAAGACAACTGGAGCAGAAAATTCGTGAATTAGATATCTTGTACGAGATTGAAAAAGAAATCAGTAGTTCGTGGGATTTAGATAAGCTTTTGGATAAAATCCTTTTCAAAACTACCCAGACCCTGCATGCCGAAGCCGGATCCATTTTCCTGCTGGAAGAGAAAACCAATCTCCTTTATTTCAAGAGTATTACCGGGGAAAAAGCCGAAGAACTCCGAAAATTTAAGATTAAGATGGGAGAAGGAATTGTCGGATGGGTGGCTTCTACCAAAACCCCTGTGATTGTAAACAATGTGGCTGAGGACCCTCGATTTGCCGGTCATATTTCGGCTAAAATTCAATTTCCCACGCGATCTATTATCTGTGTGCCACTGGTCGAGAATAATCGGATATTAGGAGCTTTGGAACTCATTAATAAAAAAGGTGAGGATAATGTGTTTACCGAAGATGATCTGAAGCTCCTGGAGGTTATAGGAAGTCAGGTAGCCAGGGCCATTGAGACCCATAGACTGAGAGAAAAAGAAGCCAAAGAGGAAAGGTTGGCCATGGTGGGGCAGATGGTAAGCGGCATTATCCATGACCTAAAGAATCCTATTTCCAGTATCATCGGCTTTGTCGAACTTATCAGCCTGGATAAAACTACCGAGGAAAATCGAAAAAAATTTTGTAAAATTATCCTTCGGGAAATCGAATCTCTGACTAACATGACCCGGGAAATTCTCAATTTTGCCAAAGGAGAAACGAACCTCTTACTGCGAAGATATTATCTGTCTGCTATTGTCAATGACGTCCTGGATTTGATGCGACCGGATTTTGAAAGTAGAAACATCCAATTGAAAGTAGATCTGAAATACAGGTCTCATGTCTATGTGGATGAATCCAAGATGAAGCGGGTATTTTACAACATCATTCGAAATGCCATCGAAGCGATGCCACAAGGAGGCGTTTTTAATGTTAAATCTTACTTAACAGATTCCCATGTGGTGGTTGAATTATCCGATACCGGATGTGGAATCCCGGAGGAGATTCGAGATCGACTTTTCGATTCCTTTGTAACCCAGGGGAAGGAGCAGGGGACCGGATTAGGACTTGCGATGGTTAAGAAGATCATCGATGAACATAAAGGCGAGATTGAAGTGGAATCCGAAGTCGGAAGAGGAACTACCTTTCGAATCAAACTGAACCGAATTTAACAGTGCAGAGTTTAGAGCCTCCTGTTCCAGGCCGAATAAACCCTGGACTTTGGGCTTTAGACTTTGGGCTTTGGACTTTTCATGGATAAAACCTACCTTGACGAGGCCGTCCAGGTCACTCAGGACTTAATTAAAATTCCCAGCTTAAATCCAACCGTCGGAGAAAAAGAGATCAGCTATTATGTAGAGCGTTATATGAAAGAAGCCGGAGTTGAAGTGATAAGGAAGAATGTACTTCCGGATCGGGATAATATTATCGGTCGTATTCGAGGAAGTGGACAGAGGCCGGCCCTTGCGATTGTAGCCCATATGGATACGGTGCCCCTGGGAGAGGGTTGGACAAAACCTCCCTATGAGGCGGTGATAGAAAACGGTAAAATGTATGGACGGGGAGCCGCCGATATGAAAAGCGGTCTGGCAGCCAGTTTGGTCACCCTCAAATACCTGGCGCAGAATCGGAAGACTTTAAAGGGAGATTTCCTCCTTTGTGCAACCATTGACGAGGAGTCCCACATGCGGGGGGCCATAGACCTGGCCGATGCCGGAATTGTGGATAATGATATGACCCTTATAGCCACCGAACCCAGTAATCTCCATATGGTTGTAGCCCATAAAGGGGTGGCCTGGTTTGAAATCAAAACGTACGGAAAGAATGCCCATGCCGGAACTCCCTACAAGGGAGCTGATGCGGCCCATGCCATGGCCCTTATTCTGGTTAAAATTAAACAAAAAATTGCCGAACTCGGGATCGAGGACCCCCTGGTAGGGCGAACCTATGTTTCTATTGGAAGAATAGAAGGTGGGCAAAAAACCAACGTGGTCTGCGGGACCTGCCGTGCCGAAATCGATATTCGCTATCCACCTCCCCTTACTCCAGAGTCGCTCACGACCCTGGTCCAGGAGATTGTCCAAACAGCCGGTCAGGAAGTAGCAGGTACTCGTGGAGAAGTTCAACCCATGACAGCCGCCCGGCCATCCTTAAGAATAGATCCCAATGCCAGAATCCTGGCCGATATGCGAAAAGCTTATCGAGAAACCATGGGCGGCGAGATTAAAGAAATTGGAGTTCCCTACTATACCGATGTGGGGATGATCTCCGTTAAAACCGGAAATCAAAAATGTCTCGTCTTCGGACCCGGCAACATCGAACAGGCCCATGCACCCGATGAGTACGTAGAGATCGACCAGATCCGAAAAGCAACTGAAATACTGGCCCGAACGGTGGAAATCCACCTGGCTGAAGCGTAAGGGCACGTTGCAACGTGCCCTTACCCTCCAGGGATAATTTCAAAATGAACCTGGTATTACTTGAAATATTAATGACTGTACTCCGTTCGCCCGGAGCCTGTCGAAAGGTAAAACCTTATCACCCTTTCCTCTTTCCTCCCGTAATAAATCTATCCTGAACCCTTCCATAAATTCAGAACAAGTTTATCCAAAGATCTAAGATAAAGGCCAACCTTTCAAAACAGAAATGATTGCAGTAGGGGCGGGGGGCCCCCCGCCCGTACCCATAGGAGAAATGGCCTAACCGCTTACTCTGAAAGCAAGGTATTTAGAATCCTTACCTGATCTGTCTTTTGTCCTGATTCAAGACACCACCTCATCTCCTCCGGAGACGTTGGGTTTTCATCGATGTTGTACGACTTTAAGGCAGGAAATATAACCCCCAACCTTCTAATCTGAAGCCAATCCTATACCTGCAATCTTCGGCGTAGCGGTATCTTCCCCCGAGGTCTTTGTATTTTAAAACCCGGCATACCCTTTGCGATATCTCCTTAACAACCAGTAAACCCGATATATACCTATCTGTCAAAGGACAGAAGGTAATTCAAATTCAAAAGATGTTACAGAAGGCCTTTCAGGATATTTATTGTGGAGCTTATGGCCGATATGACAAGAATAAGAGGCTTATGCCATTTCCTCATTGAAACTTTACATAAGCCGTAGGGGAAGTTCCACAGGTCATCAGGTAACCTTTTCATGGTGAATTGATATAGGAACCAGAAATCAGTAGGCAAAAAGACAGACCTGTCTACCTATCTTTTTGCCTCGCCTGAATTTAACAGATTCAAAGAAAGGATCTGGAAATGAAAAAACCTCCCTTATTTATAATAATAGGTTTTGGGTTGTCCAATTTAATTTTGGTGCTTTGGTTTCTGAACTACTCCAAGGGGATCGAAGGAGAAGCCTTACAGACGGGTCCTATTCCTGTTTCGATTGTACCCACACGGGCTATAGCCCCTTCTGAGGAGCTTTTAGCTTTGGGGAAAACGGTCTACAATAAAGAGTGTTCACCCTGTCATGGCCTGGATGGTCGTGGTGAGGGACCAGCGGCTTACCTTCTGTATCCAAAACCTCGCGATTTTGTTACCGCCCAATATCGCATGGTCTCCACGTGGGAAAGGGTTCCAACGGATAGAGATTTGTTTGTAACTATTTCCCGTGGTATTCCAGGATCGGCTATGCCGTCCTGGGCCCATTTACCCGAAGAAACCCGGTGGGCTCTGGTCCATTACATTAAAACCTTTGCAGAAAAACCGATCCAGCCGAGTCTTGTAGAGACTGAGGAAGAGCTCGAACAGCAGGGGAGTACAGAAAAAAGCGAAGGGGAAACACACCCTGGAATTATCAAGGTACCTCCGGAGCCTCCCTATGATATGGAAGCCCAGACGCGGGCTAAAGAGATATTTCGTGATGCCTGCGCCTCCTGTCATGGAGAAACAGGTCGAGGAGATGGGGTTCAGGAGCAGTTTGATGAAAAGGGCTACCCCATTCGTCCCAGGGATCTGACCCAGGGGATCTTTAAAGGAAATCCGGACCCGAAAGATATTTATCGCAGGATTGTGGCCGGCATGCCTGGATCTCCTATGCCCATGAGTGATTGGGCCTATGGGCAGGATGCCTGGCATCTGACTCATTTAGTCCTTTCCATGTCCAGTCCAGAACAAAGGGAACGGGTAGAAATGAAAAAATTCAGAATCGTAGTACCCTGGGCCCAGGAAATTCCGGACCATCCCGATGCAGGGATCTGGCGAGATGTACCGGGGGTGAATTTACACATGATGCCCCTCTGGTGGCGGGAAAACCGTCCGGAGATTTTAAACGTAAAAGCGCTGCATAATGGGAGTGAACTGGCTTTACGGTTGATGTGGGTAGACGAAACCTACGACCACACTGCCATTCGTACTCAAGATTTTCGAGATGCCGCAGCCGTAGAGTTTTCATTAGCAGATGATCCCCCCTTTTTTGGTATGGGTCAAACGGGGCAGGTTGTGAACATCTGGATGTGGAAATCAGAACGACAAGCCGATTTAGAGCCGGCATTTCAGGATATTGACAAGGTCTATCCCAATATAGGGATTGATTCCTATCCCAATCTAATGAAATCTCCCGTTGAGCAACCTACCCGACATGCTTTAACTTTGGAGTCCGATCCCACCTTTGTAACGGGTTGGGGAGCCGGCAATATCGTCTCAGACCCGCTTCGCCAAACCGCCGCAGAAGAACTCACGGCACAGGGATTTGGGACCCTGAAAGCACGTCCTGCTCTGGATCAGAGTGTTCGTGCTAAGGGAGTTTACAATTTAGGTACCTATCGTGTGGTGTTTCGTCGCTCCTTCAAAGGAACCGGTCCGAATAGTTTTGATTTCATCTCGGGTCGAACGATACGTGTTGCTTTTGCTGTATGGAATGGGCATGCGGGAGATCGGGATGGAAAAAAATCTGTAACCATCTGGCAGGATCTTATTATAGTCCCCTGAGGCGGCAAGGGAAAGTAGGGAGGCAGAGAAGTATTGGAAGTATGGAGGGATGGGAGTATGGAGGGGGTATGGAGGGATGGAAGGATTTACCCCCACACTTCCACACTCCCATACTCCCATACTTCCACTCTCCCCTACTTTTCCTTAATTGCCTGAGCATAAAATGGAAAATTTTGAGCACAGCCTGGAAGGTTTTAACCTTATAAACCGACGCCAATTTTTGCGCTGGTTAGGAGCCGGTGCCGGGGCAACCGTCCTTAATCTCAATATGCCCCTTAAACTTCTTGCAGCGGCTAATCCAAATGAAAACCCGTTGGCCGGTTCCATAAATCGAGATTGGGAAAAAATTTATCGGAACCAGTATGAATACGACTCCTGGTTTGATTGGGTCTGCTCTCCCAACGATACCCATGCATGTCGGGTTCGTGCCTATGTCCGAAATGGTATTGTAACTCGTCTGGGGGCTACCTATGATTATCAGAATTACAGGGATCTTTACGGGAATCGTGCCACCCATAACTGGAATCCTCGTCAGTGTGCCAAGGGATATACATTCCATCGTGTTATTTACGGTCCCTATCGACTGAAACATCCCATTGTTCGTAAAGGCTGGAAAGCCTGGGCAGATGCCGGATTTCCAGCCCTTACACCTGAACTAAAAACCAAATACAAATTCGACAGCCGGGGCGAGGATGAATTTATACAGATTTCTTGGGAAGATGCCTTTGACAGTATCGCGAAGGCGTTGGTAGCCATTGCAACACGTTACAGTGGTGAGGAGGGAAAAAAGCGACTTCTTGCTCAGGGTTATCAGCCTGAAATGGTAGAGGCTACCCAAGGAGCCGGTACCCGCTGTATCAAAATGCGAGGTGGTATGGGTTTGTTGGGGGTCATGGGCAAATATGGAATGTATCGTCTGTGTAATTCCCTTGCTCTGCTGGATGCAAAGATTCGCGGCGTAGGTCCTGATAAAGCCCTTGCCGGACGTACCTGGTCTAATTATACCTGGCACGGAGATCAGGCCCCTGGTCAACCCTGGGTGCATGGCCTTCAAGCTTCGGACTGCGATTTTAATGACCTGAGGTTCTCGAAGTTAATCATCATGGACGGCAAAAATCTGGTGGAGAACAAGCTGACCGATTCCCACTGGTTTATTGAATGCATGGAACGAGGGGCCAAAATTGTGGTGATTGCCCCCGAGTACGGGCCTCCGTCTACCAAAGCAGATTATTGGATTCCCATTCGCCCTGCCACCGATGCAGCGCTCTGGTTGGGAGTTACGAAACTGATGATAGACCGTAAGCAGTATGACGAGAAGTTTGTTAAACAGTTTACCGATTTTCCCCTGCTGATTCGTAAGGATACGCTTAAACGGTTGCGGGCCCACGAAGTCTTTCCCAATTATCAAAGCGATCTTTCCCCGGAAGGACCTTCCATGAAGATCCAGGGATTCACGAAGGAACAGCATGAAAAGCTGGGTGACTTTGTGGTGTGGGACCTTACCGGTAACAAACCCCGGGCAGTCACCCGGGACGATGTGGGTGAGACCCTTGAGAAGAAAGGCATCAATCCGGCCCTGGAAGGAGAGTTTAAAATTAAGTTAATAGACGGTAAAGAGGTCGAAGTGGCCACGCTCTGGACGTTGTATCAAATCCATCTCAAAGACTATGATATTGATACCGTTTGTGAGATTACCCACGCACCCCGGAACCTGGTGGAGCAGTTGGCCGAAGACATTGCAACCCTCAAGCCGGTAGCCATTCATCAGGGTGAAGGGATTAACCACTGGTTCCATGCTACCGAAATGAACCGGGCAGCCTATTTGCCTCTTATGTTGACAGGGAATATAGGAAAACCCGGAGCGGGTTGCCATACCTGGGCAGGGAATTATAAAGCCGCTCTGTTTCAGGGCTCCCCCTGGACCGGACCCGGTTTTAAAGGTTGGGTAGCCGAAGATCCCTTTGAACCCAACCTGGATCCCAATGCCCATGGAAAAGATATTAAAGCCCATGCCTATACCAAGGATGAAGAGCCGGCTTACTGGAATCATGGAGACAAGGCCCTGATTGTAGAAACTCCCAAGTATGGAAGGAAAAATTTCACGGGCCAAACCCATATGCCCACGCCTACTAAAGCCATGTTGTTTACCAACGTCAATCTGATTAATAATGCCAAGTGGGTTTACGAGATGCTCAAAAACGTCAATCCCAATGTAGAGATGATCGTCTCCATTGACATCCAGATGACCGCTTCCATCGAGTATTCTGATCTGGCTTTACCGGCTAACTCCTGGCTGGAGTTTGAAGACCTGGAAATAACGGCCAGTTGCTCTAATCCGTTTTTGCAAATCTGGAAAGGAGGCATCCCACCGGTATTCGATAGCAAAGACGATCTGACCATCATCGCAGGAATTGCCAAAAGTCTGGCGAAAGTAACAGGGGATACCCGGTTTACCGATTATTTTAAATTTGAATACGAAGGTAAACGTAAGGTTTACATCCAGCGGTTACTGGATTCGTCGACCACCACAGCAGGGTATAACCTGGAAGATATCATGGCCGGAAAATATGGCCCTCCGGGAGGTGCGTTGATGTTATTCCGCACTTATCCACGCATCCCATTTTACGAACAGATCCATGATAATGAACCCTTTTACACGGATACAGGCCGCCTCCATGCTTATTCCGATATTCCAGAAGCCATTGAATATGGAGAGAACTTCATTGTACACCGTGAAGGACCCGAAGCAACGCCTTATCTGCCCAATGTGATTGTCAGTTCCAATCCGTTTATACGGCCCGATGATTATGGCATTCCTATAGATGATGAGCACTGGGATGACCGTACTATCCGTAACATCAAAATGCCCTGGAGCCGAGTTAAAGGGACCAAAAACTTCCTCTGGGAAAAGGGATTCCAGTTTTACTGCCTGACCCCCAAGACCCGTCACCGGGTTCACAGTAGTTGGTCTAATGTTGATTGGCACATGCTTTATGATTCCAATTTTGGGGATCCCTATCGGCTGGATAAACGCGCTCCATCCGTAGGAGAACATCAACTCCACATCAATCCACAGGCAGCTCGAGATTTGGGTATCAACGATGGAGACTATGTATATGTGGATGCTAATCCGGCTGATCGACCTTACATAGGCGCCAAACCCAACGAGTTCTTCTATCGCGTCTCACGGTGCATGTTGAGGGTCAAGTACAACCATGCCTATCCCTATAATGTGGTGATGATGAAACACGCTCCTTTCATCGCCACAGAAAAGAGCGTTAAAGCCCATGAAACTCGACCGGATGGTCGAGCCCTTTCTGAAAACACAGGCTATCAGGCCAATCTGCGCTACGGCTCTCAGCAATCCATCACCCGGAACTGGCACATGCCCATGCATCAGACCGATAACCTCTTTCATAAAGCAAAGACTTTCATGGGTTTTATCTTCGGCGGCGAAGCGGATAACCATGCTTTAAACACCGTTCCCAAAGAGACCCTGGTACGCATCACCAAGGCAGAGGATGGTGGGATGGGTGGAGTTGGAATCTGGTTTCCTGCAACCACCGGTTTTACACCGGACAATGAGAATGAGTTTATGCAGAGGTATCTGGCTGGAGAATTAATAAACATTAAAAAATAAGGGGTATGGGAGTGTAGGTGCCTTCCATAGTACGGGCGGGAGGCCTCCCGTCCCTACACTCCCATACTCCCCCATTTATGCCTTACAATGACCCGGATCCGACCGATCCCAACATGTTGGTAGGTGTAGAGTTACCAGCCAATCCCAAAGCTACCTGGGATATGGCTTATGTGTTTGCCGAGGAATTTGCCCGATTGGGTTTTGATAAGAAGAATCTGATGCGCATTTTCAAACGACCCTTTTATGCAGGTGCCCATCGGGCTTACCTGGAGTTAGGTGAGGAAACAATAGAAAAAATCGTGGACGAATGCCTTGCGATTTGGGGACGACTCAAATGGAGGGATCAGGATGCTACGAATAAAGAATAAGGCGGGTGGAAGGATGGAAGTATAGGAGTATGGGAGTAGGGGGGTATGGGAGTGTTTGAATACTCTCACACGCCCATACCCCCACACTCCCATACTCACTTATAATTATGCCTAAAGTATATAATTGGCAATTAGGTCGTAACATGGAATATCCCCATGAAGCGGCCTTTCCCAAAAGGCAGTTTGCCTTTGTTTTCAATATCAATCGTTGCATTGCCTGTCAGAGCTGTACCATGGCTTGTAAGTCTACCTGGACTTTCAGCAAGGGCCAGGAACACATGTGGTGGGCTAACGTGGAGACCAAACCTTACGGAGGCTATCCTCAATTTTGGGACATGAAGATTCTCAAACTTTTGGAGGAAGCCAATCCAGGTGGTCAAGTATGGTCGAAAAAAGATGGAACCTTTCAATTTGAAGGTCAAACCATCTTTGAAGCTGCCAAAAAGAAACTTACCCCCGAAAGCTCCAGGGTTTTAGGTTACTTGCCGGAAGACCATGAGTGGAATTCCCCTAATATCTATGAAGACAATCCCAAAGGACCCAAAGGCCAACCCTTTCAATGGGATAAAGAAGGCGCACAACTACCGGTTCATAAAACCTGGTTTTTTTATCTTGCCCGAATCTGTAATCACTGTACATACCCGGGATGCCTGGCCGCCTGTCCCCGCAATGCCATTTACAAACGGCCAGAGGACGGAATCGTATTGGTGGATCAGAGTGAATGCCGTGGCTATCGTAAGTGTGTAGAAGCCTGTCCGTACAAAAAAGTTATGTACAGGGGTAACACCCGAATTTCCGAGAAGTGTATTGCTTGCTATCCAAGGGTCGAAGGAAATGATCCCGAATCAAACGGTAAACCCATGGAAACCCGATGTATGGCTGCCTGCATCGGTCAGATCCGCTTACAAGGCCTGGTGAAAATGAATCCCGATGGGACCTGGGCAGAAGATCGCTATAACCCGATTTACTATCTGGTCCATGTGGCTAAGGTGGCCTTGCCCTTATATCCCCAATTCGGAACCGCCCCTAACGGCTACTATATTCCGCCCCGATGGGTCCCACGACCTTATTTATACCAGATGTTTGGACCCGGTGTGGATGAAGCTATCGAACGGTATATGAATCCTGATCGTGAGCTCCTGGCTGTGTTACAGTTATTTAGACGATCTAACTTAATTATTTTCAGCTACAAGTTTGAGGAAGGTCCTAAAATCTTTGAAGGAACTCTACGTGGAAAACCGGTCACCATTTACAATGACACGGTTATAGCTTATGGCAAAGAAGGAGAAGAACTCTTTCGTACAACCGTCGAAGAGCCTGTATATGAACGACCTGCCCAACATGCTAATTCTATTTGATTCTGAAATTTTTAGTCACAAAGATGTCGGGGTACAAAGCTCCACCAGGCTTTTTTTCTTAGTAAACCCCGGTATCCTGGTGTTTTTGTAACTAAATAGGGAGGACCCATGAAAACCGAAACCGACCTTCACCCTTTTCAATTGTCAGATGAGATTGATCTCGCTTTGTGCCGCAGCGCCCTCTATGAAGCCCTGGCTTTAGGGTTTCGTTCACCGAATGCTGAAACCTTGGAACGTTTGGTAGCAGAGGAACAGAATACGGATCTGGCCGAAATTACCTGGATATTAGATGTTGCCTTCAAAAGAAGGGGCGAGATAACGCTGCCCCTTCATATCTACATCCTCAAGTTAAGATCCTGTACAGACGCTCAAAGTCTGGAAACGTTGAAAAACTCGTACAATTTCCTCTTTGGACATACTGCCCAACCTAAGGTACCCCCCTACGAAACAGAATATGGAGAGGAAACCTTATTTCAACAACCTCAAGAGCTGGGGGATATTGCCGGATTTTATAAAGCCTTTGGATTAGAATGGAACTCTGAGCAACATGAGCGGGTAGATCATATCAGTGGGGAATGCGAGTTTCTCTCTTTTCTGACACGGAAAGAAGCTTATGCCCTGGAACAGCAAGACGCCTTTACAGTGGTAGAAACTCGCAAAGCTCAAAAGTTGTTTCTAAAGGACCATCTGGGGCGCTTTGTGCCCTCCTTCTCCAACTTGCTGAGCCGGGAAGACCCGGATGGCTTTTATGGAACCCTGGGTAAGATATGTGATGAATTTATACGGCGGGAATGCCATCAGTACGACATACCCTTTGGTTCAAAGCAATTACGCCTTCGACCCACCCTGATCACCGATGAGTGTTTTACCTGTGGTCCTGGCGATGATCTCATTCGAGAAATCTCCTGTGCAGATACCTCGAATGAATAGTCTGTAGGAACGGTTACTCCTGCTTTTCTCCGTGAGAGAAGGGAGAAGTTGGGATCCAGGTAATCCCTGAAGCTTCAGGAGAGGGGAAAGGAAGGTGAGGTAGATGGTTACACCCCCAGCTAAGCCTTATCCGGGCACATATGGGGAAAGGGGAGCGCGATGATCCCTGTTTAACTTTATTAAAAGTAATGTTTGTTTACTATGAGGATGGGACCTGTTTAAGGAGGTCATGAGGATACTCCTGTCAGGAAATGTTAACTAAAAAACAAACCTGTCCTTAGATTATGTGGGGAGGTAACAAAGATGGCTGGAAAAACTCTTATTGGAGAATTTCACTCAGACCATACGAAGGTGGTACAGGCCCTGATGGATTTACGAAGTGCCATCCAGGCTCAAGATATTGCGCGGATCAGGGCGACGTTGAACGAAGCAAACAAGTTGGTTGGTCCACACTTTAAGTTTGAAGAACTCCATCTTTACCCAAAGTTAAGGGAATTCATCGGAGAAGCTGGATTGCAACGACTGCTCACGGAACACGATGGGGTATTCCGGGGTGTGATGGCTTTAATGAATTTGGCTGCAAAAGATACCTGGAGTCAGTCCGATGCCGAAACCGCAGCTGCGAATCTGGAACTGATTTGGGAGCATCCTATCACTTGTGATGGATTGGCTCTCTATATGGAAAGACTACCCCATACTCTACAAGAGGAGCTCTTGAACCAAATGGAAGAACGACGACGTGAAGGTACGACCCTGTTAGAATATCGGAAAGAGCGATTCTCATGAGATCTCGTCTATGACATGAACAAGTTGAATACGAGAGGACCGGAGAATCCCATTTCCATGGAATAATATCAATCTGCCTTTTATGGGAGATATTCCTTATCCTATACGGGCCAAAATAAGATAAAAAAGCTTATCCTGTAACCTGGGAGCGCGGGCATCTCAAGCGCCAGGATAAGAGTGAGATACCTGAGGGCCTCCCCCTTCCTGGCCTTCCCCCGCCTTGCAGGGGAAGGAACCGGGTGGGGTGCCTTAACCTGACACTTATGCCCTCGTCTCCCTTTTCCTGAAATTTCAGGGAAGGAGGAAGGGAAGTAAGGCAAACAGTCGTACTCCCAGCTAAGCCTTATTCCGGCACGTATGGGGAAGGGGGGGGGATTTGTCAATTGCTATATCCTTGAAACCAGGGATTTCAGGCTTTGTCTTTAAAGCAAAAGTCTTCTTAAATTAACTGAATATCTCTTCCCTTGAAGGAGGAATTCTTGTAACCATTTGCTTCGGTAAGTGAAGGGGTTATTTTATTATGAAAAACCTGACATCCGTTGACTTCAGAACTCACGGTAAATCCTATTGTGTAGAATATCATCCTCAACTCGTTGAAGAAGCTGTTCTTCGGATTATCAGAGGGCATCCGAAGGAAGGCCTGTTTAGAAAAGAAAGGAATCGCATCTACGAGTTTACCGATCCAGAGGGGCGGGAGGAAGCTTTTCAACAATTTCATGAACGCTGGTTCAACCATTTAAATCTTGGAGAGCCGGTACAGCAAGTTTTTAAACTATGGCCAATCCTTACCACCTCAACACATCGCTGCCTCTTTATAAAAGCTCGATCTACCAGGGAGATTGGAGCAGATTTGTACCTTGCTCGTGTAAAAAGTGACCAGCCTGAACTTAGTCGAACTGAACGCACTATAGTCGTTCAGTTAACCCCCGAACTTTTATGCCAGTCCCCCCAATTCCTTGTTTTTCTTCAACGTGAAATGCTGCATATTGTGGATATGCTGGATCCTTACTTTGGATATGAGTCCGGTTTTCCCAACAGATCCCTGGGCCCCTATCATCGCGTTCTTCAAGAACGATATAAAATTCTTTGGGATATCACCGTTGATGGGCGGTTATATAAAAAAGGATGGCTTCCACCCCCCGTGCGAGAAACCCACAAGATGCTTTTTAGCCGCACCTTTCCATCCCTGCAAGGGGAGTTGGAGAACTTGTTTTCTTATTTTTTTGACCAGGGCCCCCACACCCATCAGGAGTTATTATCGTTTGCTCAAAATCCTGAAAAGTGGCTTGCCGGAACAACAGATATAGGAAGGGGCTTCACATCTACTCCTTCTTCCAAAGGAAGGTGTGCTTTATGTCAATTTCCTTCGTTTCAGTTAATAAATCCCGTCGATCTTTCTGCCGATTTGTTAGTCCAAATCCAACAAGAGCATCCGGCATGGAACCCTCAGGAACCCCTTTGTTGGCAGTGTAAAGATTTGTACGAAGCCCGTTCTTTAGTCGAAGCTAAACAAACCGGTTAAGTCTTATATCAACTAAATGGGGGGAATTTCTATCCCCAAGTCCCTTCCAGGCACCTTCCTCAAAACAACCAGCTCAAGCGATGGCTATTCCTTCTAAGGAACAGATTTTCAGCAAGGAGTCATGGGAGTAAGGTATTTTCAGCTCTGGGGATTATATAAGACTGGATAGCGAAAAACAAGAGGAATCGGTGCTCCCTATGTTGGGGATTATGAGCATAGTAGGGGTTACCTATAAAGATCCGGGCACCCTTTACCTCTCCGGTAACGGTAGGACCACCGATGGCTTCAACGGATGGTATCGGACACCGTAGAATCGGATTTGATACCTGATAATTTTTAGAGTTGTTCTAAAGGGTCAAAGGTGGAAAGCGAATAATGGCTTTTACCCCTGGCCCTTCAGCCCTTAATCTTATGAATGTCTTCTACCTGTTCTCGGTCTGGCTTCATATTCTGGCTGCCGTAACCTGGATTGGTGGTATGATTTTCCTAGTTCTGGTTCTGGTTCCGGTAATCCGCCGATCAGAGTACCAGGATATCAGAGCTTCTTTCATCCATTGGATCGGCGTGCGTTTCCGTTGGGTAGGTTGGATCTGTCTGATCTTGCTCCTCCTGAGTGGTATCTCTAACCTGATCTATCGAGGTTTTAGTTGGGAGGATCTTCAGAATGATCTATTCTGGCAAAGTTCCTTTGGTCATACTTTAGGCATCAAATTATTAGTGGTAGCCTTGATTCTCCTGTCCAGTGCCCTACACGATTTTATCCTTGGTCCACGGGCCATGGCTCTGTGGCAGGCAAATCCCACCTCACCTGAAGTGATACGGTTACGTCGCCAGGCCGGATGGCTTGGACGGTTGAACTTGCTCCTGGCCTTGTTGGTAATCGCTTTGGGAATTATGTTGGTACGAGGTTGGCCCGGATAACCCCTATAAAAATCCAGAATTTTCAAGATTTCAAAGATCCTTCCCTTTATAAATACCTGTTATTTTGTCTTTTGTCTTAATTTCCGACATTATCACTTAGAGCTTTAATTCCCTGGTTTTTGTCAGGGATGTAAGATTTTAAGACGGATCCTATAAATTCTCTCTTTCCCTGAAGTTTGCACCTTACCAAACCTTTATACCGGTTGGTTATCTGGAATCCTAAGTTTTGTAACATCTTCGTCAAGACCTTGTGTAACCTGGCATAGTGATTGCGATATTTTTTTAGCAACGAACGATGGAAGGTTATCAGAAGACTAAACAGGCACGTTTTGCTGCTATTTGTGGCGTGCTTTGGTAGTTTTGATCATACAGAATAAGGGAGAAATTCATATGGAGAAAAAAATCAAGCTCAAATGGTTAATCGGTGGTCTGGGTTTGGTGATAATGGTTTTAGGTATAAGCTTATTTTTAAGCTGGAGGCAGAGGGATCTTCCTGTTGAGCATGACTCTAAAAAAGCAGTTGACCTGCCTGCATCCAAAGAAGCCGAGGAAAAACACGGAAAGCCTGCCGGTGAAGGCGCCTTTTTTGTTGAGAAGGGATGTTTTACCTGCCATGAGGTAAGTTCGTTAGGTGTCAAATCGCTAACTAAAGCCGGACCTGATTTGGCGAACGCCTATGTGGATGTTCAAAGTCGCTTCGGTAAAACTCTAGAAGAGTTCTTTGCGAGTCCAACGGGGACCATGGCCATCATTCTCTCAGAGCAGATTAAGCTTACCGAGGCTGAGAAACAGGAAGTAATTGAAAAGCTTAAGTTAGCCTATCAAAAAAAGCTTAAAGAGGAAAATCAGGCCGGAGCTCATGACGATGGGAAGGATTAAAGGGAATTTGGCAAGAAAAGTCAAAACCAGCCTAAAAGGAAAGGTAGACCTGAGTTGTAGAGCATTTCTTAGAAAAGTAAGATCGGAAATTCTCGCTGCTATTTGTAGCGAGTCTTGATCCGATACAGGAGAATACACCTATGGAGAACGTAAGGAAAAAAATTATATTCAAAGGAATGATCAGTACCTTTGGTTTAATAGGAATTTTAAGCCTGACTCTGTTTTCAGGTTGTTCCAGGAAACCCGAGGTTGAAAAGGGGACTGAGAAAAGTAGTACAATTGGAGCTGCAGTTGCGAGTTATATCGCTCCCGGTGATATGGACGAGTATTATCTTTTTTACTCCGGGGGGCATTCAGGTAATGTGTTTGTTGCGGGGATTCCTTCGATGCGACACATTGCCACCATTCCGGTTTTCTCACTTTATCCCTCGACAGGCTATGGATTCGACCAAGAAACCAGGAAAATGCTTGGTGAATTCACCTGGGGAGACGTACATCATCCTTCCCTCAGCGAGACCAATGGGAACTACGATGGACGCTGGCTCTTCGTCAATGACAATGCAAACAATCGCATGGCACGAATTGATCTGAGAGATTTCAAAACCAAACAGATTCTGGGACCGATTCCGAATGTTTCTGGTTATCATGGGGGAGCATTTGTCACACCGAATACAGAGTATATCCTGGCGGCATCTCGTTTCTCCATTCCGCTGCCTAAAGGAACCTATGCGCCCATTGAGCAATATGCAACGGATTATAAGGGGGTCGTGGCGGGAATTGCTGTGGATCCCAAAACCGGTGAAATGAGCGTGGGCTGGCAAATCCTTATGCCACCGTTCGATTACGACCTTGGTGATGCAGGGAAAGGACCGAGCTACGGTTGGGCATTCTGGACCTCTTATAACTCCGAACGTGCCACTGGTAAACTGGAGGTTACTTCAACGCAAAAGGACCGCGATTATATTGCCGCGGTGAATTGGAAAGCGGCAGAGCAGGCAATCCAAAATGGTAAATTCAAGATGATCGGGGGTGTGAAGGTAATTGATCCAAAGGAAGTCCCGGACATTGTCTATTTGATTCCCTGCTCGAAAAGCCCACATGGCGTGGATGTAAGTCCGGATGGCAAGTATATCATTGGGAGTGGTAAACTTCAATCTATTACCACAGCTTTCAATATGGAAAAGATCTTAACGGCAATTCAAAACAAGGACTTCACCGGTAACGAAGACGGCATTCCTGTTCTTAACTATGATGCCGTTAAGGAGGCAGAAGTCAATGTGGGCCTGGGACCCCTACATACCCAGTTCGATGATAAAGGCTATGCTTATACAAGCCTCTATGTTGAGAGCGCTATTGCTAAGTGGAAACTCGGTACGTGGGAAGTCGTGGACAAAATTCCTGTTTCCTACAATATCGGTCATCTTGCGGCTGCCGAGGGAGATACCATAAACCCCAAGGGAAAATATCTGGTGGCATTGAACAAGCTTTCGCATGGACGACACATCAGTGTGGGTCCATCGCAGCCAGAGAGTTCTCAGTTAATTGATATATCCGGCGAGAAGATGAAACTCCTTTATGATGCGTTCACTGAACCTGAACCGCACTATGCACAAATCATCAAAGCCGATAAACTCAAACCCATTGAGGTTTATAAGAAGGAAGATAATAAGCATCCAGAAGCAATCTGGGATGTAAAAGACGCAAAGGTCGAACGAAATGAGAACCACGTAACGGTGAAGATGATAGCAGTACGCAGTAGTTTTGAACCCTGGAAGATCGAGGTCAATGAGGGGGATCATGTGACAATTCACCTCACAAACATCGAACAGACGACGGATATGCTCCATGGTTTTGGTTTGAATGAGTACAACATCAACGTAGTGGTCGACCCAGGAGAGACTAAAACCATCGAATTTGTGGCGAACAAACCCGGTGTTCATCCGTTTTACTGTACAAACTTCTGTTCAGCACTGCATCAAGAAATGCAAGGATATCTTCTGGTAAAACCGAAACAAAGCGCATCGACAGGTATGATTCGCTAGTAAGGGCGACCGGTTGGTCGCCCTTACAACCGGATTTGGTAGAAGAAGGGATGTGAAAACGCCATCTCTAGATACTAGGCTAATCGACTGTAAGGTTCCTGGTGGGGATATCTTATAACTGTCCCATCAGTTACTTTTAGACGGAATAACTTATGTCAAACCTACAAGATTTTATTTCAAGGCAGGAATCGGCTATTCAACCCCTGGAGGGGAAATTCGACATGGAAAAGTGGTTGGAGAAGGCGAACGCTTTTTTTGATCTCCCCCTAAGGCTACAGAGCCGCCTCATTATCCTGATCGCCGCAGTGCTGCTTATTCCAACGTTTATCTTCCCCCTTTGGAACATGACACTTTATGCAAATCAATTTCCCGATGGCTTGAATCTCTACATCTATTCATACACCCTTGACGGCGGTCATCCTGAGGGGAGAAATGACTTGCAAGAGATCAATACCCTTAATCACTATATCGGTATGCGTCCGTTGCTTGAAAGTGATTTCAGTGAGTTTGGATGGATTCCTCTGATGATCGGTATTTTCTTCATCCTTACCCTGCGCACAATCGTATTGGGCAAGATGTCGAACCTGGTGGATACGACGGTTCTTTTTATGTACTTCAGCCTCTTCTCATTTTGGAGTTTTTATAATCGACTTTATCAGTATGGTCATAACCTGGACCCAAAAGCTCCGGTAAAAGTTCCCCCATTCATGCCCCCCATTATTGGATCAAAACAACTTGCGAACTTTACCGTTTACAGCTATCCTGGCCCGGCTTCCTATTTTCTGGTTGGTTTTCTCCTGTTGTTGCTTGTTTCTATTTTATTATCGGGAAGACACCTAAAAAAGTTATAAGCGTTTAAGTGCCCTAAAGTGAACTAAAGTAGGAGTGGGGGGATGTGGAAGTGGGAGAGTATAGAGGCTCATTCCCTCCCCCCACCTCCGTATTCCTCGCTCCCATAGGCACCTTAGACACTTGAATATGAGTTTTAAACCTCTAGAAATCTTAAAAGGGTTTTTATCTGATTTCCGTACTTTGCTGTGTTTGTGGCCCAAGCGAATTTTTCTGGTGGTCTTGCTGGGATTGGCCGGCTCTGGTTTACCTCTGGAAGTAAAGGCCAAAACTCTCATCGTTGGCCCAGACGAACCTTTTACCTCGGTTCAGGAAGCTCTTACCTATGCAACTCCAGGGGATACCATTCGAGTCAAAAGTGGAATTTATAAAGGCAATCTTATCCTCGATAAACAAGTTGTTCTCGAGGGCATAGATAACCCCACCCTTCAAGGAGATGGCCGGGGAAGCGTCATAACAGTAAATGCCGATGGCTGTGTGGTTCGAGGTTTCATTATTGAACATAGCGGGAATATGCTGGTTGATGAAGATTCGGGTATTTTACTCAAGTCAAATGGCAACCGAATTGAAGAAAATAAACTACGTGATGTGCTTTTCGGAATCTACTTCTTTGGTTCCAGTGATAATATAGTCAGAGGGAATGTAATCCATGGCAGGGATTTTCTTGAACCCGGTGAAAGAGGTAGCGGCATTCACATCTGGAACGCCACCAACAACACCATTGTTGGAAACACCATCAAACAGGCTCGCGATGGAATGTATCTGCAAAATGCATATAAAAGTATCCTTCGTGGAAACCGTGTATCGGACCTCCGCTACGGCTTACATTATATGTTTTCCGATGACAATAAGTTTGAAGAAAATCTATTTTACAACAATGTTGCCGGTGCGGCTATTATGTATTCTCGGCGGATTGAATTTAGACGAAACATTTTTATCCATAATCGGGGTTTCAGTTCTTTTGGCCTCCTGTTCCAGGACAGTGATGACTGCCTGGCCGAGGAAAATCTGATCCTGGATAATGCCGTTGGCATATTTATGGAGGCACTGAGAAATAGTCTATTTAAACGTAATCTCATTGCAGCAAACGATACCGCCATTCAGATCTTTACCAGCGCTTCGGGAAATGTGTTTCAGAGGAATAACTTTGTGGATAACCTGAGCCCCATACAGGTGATCGGCAAAAATACCACAACACAATGGAGCCATGAAGGAGTTGGAAATTACTGGAGCGATTATGATGGCTACGATTTAGATGCTGACGGCATAGGTGACATACCCTTCAAGATTCAAAACATTTTCCAGTATCTGGAAGGAAATCATCCTCGACTCCGACTCTACCTTTTTAGCCCGGCGTCTCAAGCCCTTGCTTTGGCTGAAAAGACTTTCCCGGTGATCGAGGGATCCAGGGAATTCGATTTTTACCCTCTCATGAAACCAGTGGTATGGTCTATCCAGATGCCAGAGTTGGATGGAGGATTCCGGTTTAAGCGCTATTCCTTGATCTTACCCTTTGTCATGTTGGGGGTATCTATTACCCTGATTGCAAAGGGAAAAAAGCGATGATCGAGGTAAAAGGGTTAACCAAAAAATTCGGTAATTTTACTGCTGTGAAGGATATATCCTTTCAGGTAAAGACCGGAGAGACTTTTGCCCTACTGGGTCCGAATGGAAGCGGCAAGACAACCATTCTGAAATGTATTACCGGTCTCATGTCGCCAACTTCTGGCCATATACGGATTAACGGTATAGATGTCTGGAAAAACTCGTGGGAAGCGAAAAGTTTACTTAGTTATCTCCCCCAGCGGGTCGCTTTTTATGAAAACCTCACAGCTCGAGAAGTTCTTGAGTTCTATTGTCGCTTAAGGAAACTGCCGTTGGATCGGATTGATCGGGTGCTTGAAAAACTCCACTTCAGCTTTAATGGATTTGCTGACAGGTCAGTCAGCGAATTTTCCGGCGGAATGATTCAACGTCTGGGCATAGCTGTGGCCTTTCTGCCCGATGCGCCTCTCCTCCTCCTGGATGAGCCCACTGCCAGTCTTGATCCTGAAGGAGCAATAAAATTCAGAAAATTGATCGCCATGCTTAAGCAAGAGGGTAAGACGATCCTGTTTTCTTCCCATGTTCTTTCTGATATCGAACAGTTGGCCGATAGAGTGGCAATACTTGTCGGTGGTAAGCTGGCAGCCGTTGAGTCGGTGGAAATCTTAAAAAATGCCATAAGGGTCAATTCACGTATGCGCTTATTACTGAACAATCCAAACGAAAATTTTATTAAGACAGCCCTCGATGCCGGAGCTACAGAAGCAAAACTCCTTGATGCTCATCTGGTCGTAGCCTCAAAGCCCGAAGATCGCCTTTCTATCCTGCAAGCCCTTTCAAAGGCCGGTGCGATCATCGAACATTTTTCGACAGAGGAACCACCCCTTGAAGAAATTTATTTAAAGTATGTTTATGAAGAAAATTCTCCTGATTTTACTCTTACTCATAATCCTGATAGCCTGTCAAAGCCAGCAACTCCAGCCGGTTGATATTGAGGCTGGAGATATGTGCTCGTTTTGTAAAATGGCCATCTCTGAGAAGCGATACGCGGCAGAATTCATTGATCAAGATGGCACAGTATTCAAATTTGATGATATCGGATGTATGATCCGATTCATCCAGGAACGTGGTTTAAAAGATAAAATAGCGGTTTACTTCGTCACAGATTATGACAACCTAAAGTGGCTCAACGCCGAACCCTCCAGTTATGTAAAATCAGAAGCGATACCAAGCCCCATGGCCAGTGGCTTGGTTGCCTTTAAAGATAGATTGAAGGCCGAGGAATTTTCAAGGAAATATCGAGGGCAGATTCTCACCTTTGAGGATCTTTGGCGGAGGTGAAAACATTAAGCTTATGGATCTCAATACGGTTATTACCATTGCACATCAGGAACTTAAGATCAACCTCCGGGCTAAATGGACACTCGTTTTTGCCGGAGGGTTTGGGATTATTGCCCTGACGATTTCATATTTCGGGCTTGTAACCGCAGGATTTGTAGGTTTTCAAGGATTCACAAGGACTTCCGCCAGCCTGCTTAATCTTGTGCTTTATCTCATTCCCGTGGTTTCACTCATGATGGGAACCCTCAGCTTCACCGGTGAGAAAAGCGCAAATGAACTTTTATTCTCTCAGCCGGTGACTCGCAGCGAAATCTTGCTGGGAAAAATCCTTGGTCTTTTCCTTTCTATTACAACGGCAACCTTCATCGGCTTTGGATTGGCGGGGTTCGTCATTGCTGTCCAGGTAGGAACGGAGGGTTTGACCCGTTTCCTCGCCTTTGTTGGGCTTGGGCTTCTCCTTGCACTGGTATTCCTATCCCTTTCGGCTATGGTTGCCATTTTATCCGGGAAGAAAGCAAAAGCCTTTGGCTTTTCACTTTTTCTCTGGTTTTTCTTTGTACTCTTGTATGACCTGCTTGTTATCGGACTTACCTTTGTTTTCAAAGAAAGAACCGCTAATATCTTTATCTTCCTTTCACTTTTCGGCAACCCAGTTGATATGGTCAGGGTCTCCAGCCTCATCCTGCTGAATGGTACGACCATTTTTGGTGCTGCCGGGGCGGCTTTGGTAAAATTCCTGGGTGGTCAGATGGCCAGCAGCCTGCTTCTGATCTCAGCCCTCGGGGTCTGGGTGGCTACCCCCCTCCTTATCTCAGACCGGGTATTGCGAAAGCAAGATATTTAAGATCTGTTGGTATGGTCATATATGGGCTCATCTAGGCCCATGTGAGCAAAGACGGCTTTACTTCGCCGAGGACTTCAGCTCCCATCGCTCCTGACCAGGATAGATAAGATACTGTAATCTTTAAAATGGTACCGGATCTGTCTTTTGCCCTAACTTCCGACATCATCTGATATCTCCCATGGATATTGGGTTTCTATTGGAGTTGTAGAACTTTAGGACAATCTCTTTAATCCCTCCCTTCCAATGAGAATATATCGTGTTACACCTGCATCCGGCTTAATATCCATAATTAGAGATATCCCAACGTCCTGGGGAAAACCCCGGCGTTTTATGAAGCCTGGAATATAAATTGCAACTTTCCTTAACGTTTGAGAGGGAGTTAATAGGAGGTCAGTATTGAAAGGGAAGGTAAAGCAAGCATGGACCCACCCTAACCCTCCTCGCCGGCGAGGAAGGAAGGGAAGGACGGCTTGCATAAGGGCCATACAGAGTTGCTCCCCCCCCAGGATGCGACCTATTCCATCAGAATTGGTAGTAATATCAATTTGCCTTTCATAAGATACTGGAAGAAGCTGGTTTGGAAGTTTATGACTTGGGTCTGGAGGAGTTTGCTGGATATGCTCCGGAATTTGTTGCTGTGGGTTCAGTTTACAGGGTTCATCAGAGGTATTTCAACATGAGCAGTGATATAAAGCCCTGGCCGGGGTTTGGTACCGGCCTGGGATACTTCCTATGGTCAATGTAACTTTTCTTCCCCAGAGGGTAACGGTTCAGGTTCCGAAGGGAAGCACTCTTCTGGATGCCTATCGGAGCACCTCACTTCCTCTTTTCCCAGAATGTGCTGAATGGGGAACCTGTGGTCGATGCCGAGTTCGTCTTATCCATCATGCTTTTCCCCCCAGTTCTGGAGACTTGCGGCTTCTAGCCTCCTCAGATCTGGAAGCAGGGTACCGTTTGGCCTGTTTCTTTCATGTGAAAGAAGATACCCAGGTGGAGGTGGCTTTTTTGGATGTAGGACCTACCTACAAATGTTTAGATGTCTTCCAGGAGGTTACGGTGGAGTTGCGACCCTCGGTATATTCACGGCGAGAAGGGGACCAGGAGCTAATCTTTTTTGATGACGAACTTTTACAGGTACGCCAGGCTCTGGATGATCCCCTTATGGGGATCGTGTTAGATATAGGTACTACCACCCTGGCCGCCTATCTGGTAGATCTGAAGACGGGAGTTCAAAAGGCGGCCCTCAGTACCCGAAATCCCCAGGTTGCATATGGACTCGATGGTTTCTCCCGCATTTGTTACACCCGCTCCAGCAGCAAGGGTCTATGCCGACTCCAGCTCCTTTGTCTATCTGCCGTGTGGCGGCTCATCCTTCAGTTGACTCGCCTAGGGGGCTGCGCTCTTGAAGATATCTTTCACCTGGTGGTAGTAGGTAATCCTGTTATGTTACATTTTCTACTAGGAATAGATCCTATAGAGGTCTCTCCCTTCAAGCCTTCTTTCACTGAAGGAAAGATATTTCCCCTCAAAGATTTACCCTTGAAGGGGCTTTTGGATGAGGCCAGACTGGAGACCCTTCCACTGATATCAGGTAATCTGGGGGCTGATGTTGTAGCTACAGCTCTCTTCTTGGATATGGAGAGGCGGAAAGACACCTGTCTTGTAGTAGATATAGGAACTGATGCCAAGGTACTTCTGTGCCATCAAGGAAGGCTCTTAGCCTGCTCGGTAGCCGCCGGGCCTGCCTTTGAGGGAGGTCGCGTTTGCTGTGGTATACGGGCCCAGCCCGGCGCTATAAGTCGATTCTTCTACAATTCCGAGAGAGGTTCGTTGGAGTATCAGGTACTGGGTGAGAACAAACCCAGGGGCATCTCCGGTTCAGGACTGATTTCTTTACTTGCTTTGTTGGTAGACGTGGGGATATTGCTCCCCTCAGGCCGCTTCCATAAGGATACTGGTTCCCTCTTAGCTTCCCGGCTCAGGGACACAAGGGATGGACCTGAACTGGTAGTGGCATCTAATGAAGGAAAGGAGATTCTTCTCTCTCAAAGGGATGTGCAGGAACTACAAGCAGCCAAGGCTACCATCGCCGCAGGTGTGGAACGACTGCTGGAATATGCCGGTTTATCCCCCCATCAACTGGATCGGATTTACCTGTGTGGCGCCTTTGGCACTTCCCTGGATCCTTGCGCAGCCGTCCGTATAGGACTTTTAGTACCTATCGACCTTGAGAGAATCGTATGCATTGGAAATACTGCCGGTGTCGGTGCTCGAATGGTCCTCTGCCACAGAAATTTCAGGAAAACCGTTGCTTCTATCGCCCGTTCTGTGGAGTATTTAGAGCTTTCCTCTGATCCCCGCTTCAACGATCTGTTTGTACAACACCTGCCCTTTCCTTCCTAGGAAGAATGTTCTGTCCTTCTAATCCCTAAAGCCTGTTTAACGGTATCCGGAATAAGTTGGTGAAAAATGGTTTCCACAACCTCCGGGGTTACAACCTTCTCCCCCCGCCTTTTGGCTTCTGTTTCAATGGTTTTTTCGGCCATAGATCTGACAAAAGGAGGTACTCTCTCCATGCGCTTTAAGGCTTCTTCTGTCCAAGGGAGACCCCGTTCTGGAACTGTCTCTATATAGCTTCTGAATTTCTCCAGAATCCTTTCATTTTTCTCCGTACGTTGTTTTAGAAAGTTCTTAATCTCTTCAATCACCTTTACCTTTCGAGGATTTTTTTGCATTTTTTCTTTGGCCACTTCAAACGCGCCCATGCTGAGTTCTTCAAACCCAAACTTCTTAATAACTTTGGAGACTCGCATCATGGATTCATTTCGGATCTCGGTTAAAAACTCAGAGGTGATGACTTTATATCCACGCTCTCGAGCTCGCTTGACCATGAGTTTGTAGATACCCGGCCGTACGAAATCCGGTGCGTTCTGAACTCGCTGCAAAGCTTCTTCTGTCCAAAGAATATCATCTGACATCGGAATTTTTTGATCAACTAAGGATGGCTGTTGCTATCTCTTCGCCCCTACAACCCTGTTATGGGTTCCGGAAGGTCCGAATAAAGATCACCAGCTTCCAGCAGTCTTCATCGCTCAGAATGGTGCTCCAGGCAGGCATGATACCTTTCCCATTGGAAATCTTCCAAAATAACTCTCCATCCGTCTGGGCCTGGACGGTTGGAGCGCCGAGGTTAGGAACAGGTATGGTAAATTTCACTGCGATGGGGCCTAATTCACCTCCCTGGGTTCCATGGCAACCTTCACAATTGACCTTATAAAGCCCTTTGCCCTCTTCGAGGACTTTAGGGGAACTTGGAATCGGATTTTTCGCTTCTTTCGCTTCGGGTGGGATTATCCAGGGTTGAGCCATGCATCCCACCAACTCCCTCATCACAGCAGCCGAGGTGTGACAGGCTTTACAAGGTGCTATGGGCTTGGAACAGGAAACCCCCTGGGCAAACCCTACCCTCCAGATCATAAGAGTTAATCCTGTGACCATCATCCATCCAGCTAACCATCTCGTGGGGTATACTCTCATAGCTTCTCCTCGGACCTTATACCAACGCTTAAATACTTCAACTTTAGGGGAACCGGTTCCTCCCATTGACAGGGGAAAGGAGAAACCGGACCTCCTGGGTGAAGTAATCATGTGGAATCGGTGTTATTCAAATCATCGTCTTGTAATTCATGGGAATTCTGCACCCTTTCTTCCTGTCCCTCTTTTCCTAAACTCGTTTCCGGATCCATCCGTAGTAAGTATTACTGGGTTCTGGGCCCAATTCTTGATATTCGGCCTTCATGGTGGTAATCTTATCCTTGAAATCTGGCGGTACCGGATCGAGCTTGGCCGTGTGGTCTATTTTGAACACTCGGGCTCCATTAAGGCCAAAGATGGCACGCTTGACATAGCCTGTGGCGGGTCCCAAAGGAGTAAAGCCGTATTTTTCTTGCAGATCTTCAGGGATTTCAAGCCGTCGAAATGCCTCGATCTGCCACTGGGGTGTTCCATACCAGATTGAGTCTGTCCCCCAGATAACATGGTCTACCCCAAAACCCTGGATAAGTTGTCCCAGGATAGCTGCTGCCAGTCGGGGATGGGTAACTACCGTTGAGCCAAAAACTGTTCCCAACTCGGCATAAACGTTATCCACACCATATTTTTTCGGAATCTGGGCCAGATCGGTAATCCAGGGGATATAACCGGTCTTTTCAAATTCTGCGGCTGTTTCTTCAACATCCAGGAGTGGTTTGAGGGCCGAGTGGTAGATAATGAAGTTCAGGTTGGGAAAGGCCTTGGCTGCCTCACCGACATCCTCTACGCCAGCATAACGCCAGTTCTTGAAGCTCTGCTCATAATCGGGAGGCATCAGCCCTTTGTGGACACATACATTCCGGACCCCTGACTTTTCAGCTAGCTCCCAGCAAGGAAAGGCAATCTTCTCATCATTCATCATCCAGGGATACTTGGACTCCCCGTACAACGGGTCACCCACCGTGTATCCCTTCCAGGAATCAATTTTGAGTTCTTTCACCAGTCGGTCCATCTCTTCGAGATTACCTTCTTTACCTGGCCAGAAAAGGCCATGGGCCAGCATCCGTCGGGTTCCCGTGAACTCATTGAAACGGTTGCGGCTCTCTACAATTTGGTCCGATGTCAGAGCCATATTTTCCGGTGTTTCAGATGTAAACCCACTGAGGAGTGCCACTTTAGTATCACTGTCCAGGAAAATCTCCTTGACATACTGGTCAAACTTCAGCCAATCCAAGGTCGGCGGCATAGTCCCTAACTTAGGGTTCCAGGCTTTCTTCTGTGGATTTTTCCCTTGAGCATACTGCGTCAGGAACAGGATACCCCCCCAGGAGTAGGCATTATGAACATGGTGGGTTTGTGCATCGAAGATGAACTCACCGGCCAGGGATGCCCGGCGCTCCTCAGCAGCTTCCGGATCCGCAGCTTCTACTGGATCAATATGGAAAAGGGGGCCGAACACTTCGTTCATCGCCAGGAACATTGCAGCCATACCGCAACTCGTCCGGAGGAACTGCCGTCGGTTCAGCCCAAGCTTTTTGCCATGGATATCGGCTATCTCCTTGATTCTTTGCTCTACATGGCACTGCGCCGGAGTCTGGGCAAGGGGCATAAACTCCCCACTTGATATCATCTGGGTGGGCGCGGGCGAGCGGAAAGCATGGGTCTCTGCTTTTACCACTTTACGTAAGTCTTTCTTACTAAGCCACATACGTACCTCCCTGTTCAAGCCAGACGCTTATCTCGGCCTCCTAAGATGATGGGGAAGAAGGATACAACTTCCCTCTGCTTCAAGCTTTATCTCTCCCTGGCTTTATTGCTGCAAGGGTCTGTCAGATGCAATACCTACACATCTCCTTCTTCGCAAGCAGCCTTAGAATGGCCAGTATAAGGTCCATTTTCTCAATGATTGATGCTTGTTTTAGATCTGGAGTCCTGGTACCTATCCATGAGCCGCCACATGCAAAAGCTGAGATATTCGATTATGGCAATCGGGAAACTATTTGCGGGCACAACCTCGGCTTCCAAGATCTCTCTTATATAAAAGTCCTATGAACAGGCACCGATTAGATATAAATTAGCAATTCAAATGCCAGACTTCACAAGATATTGAACTCAGATTTAAGATATTATCATAAAAAGAGTTACAGGTTCGGGCTGACCTCTGAATTAAAAGGCAGGATGTAAGCCATGTGTCTTAAAAACTTACAGTATTCGTAGAAATTTAAGATTTATAAAAGTTATTAAATTATGTCAAAAATTAAGACAAAAGACAAATTTGATACCCTTTTCTTTTTCAGAAATTTATCTCATTTGCTTGTAGTAACAGCTATATACCTGGAACCCATAGCCTGTAAAATCTGACAATGTTTTTTATAAACAGGTCCTACAGAGTTAAAAGACCCGGAAGCAAGGCCGCATTAGCTACAGACAGACCATCCCACCGGAGTTTTTTTCGGTAATTTATAACATTGCCAGGTTAATTAACGAATTTAGAAAAACCTGGTGATCTGTTGTCAGGAATCACCCATCAGTTAGAAGGAACGGGGAACAAGAGGATCTTCCTTAAAAAGGTGAATCCGTTTAATCTGTTCTCGTCCTGATTTCTGACATTCCTTTATATATTTATAAACATTGGGTTTCCTTTAGCATTATCAGATTTTAAGACAGATGCTATAAGTTTTTGCTTTTCAGGAACAGGGTACAATGCTTATACCTCGTCCAGAGCTTGGAACCCTCCGGTGTGGTTACCTCTTAGGAGAGAGTTTCCATATTTTGAATCTGGCATACTAATTGCGGTCTTTCTTAATTAGTTCAGGCAATATAGGCAGAAGTCATAAAACAGAGAAAGAAGGAGGAAAAGGTTATGCAATTCTCACGACGAGCCTTTATTAAAACATCTCTCGCAGGAGGCGTAACTATGGCGGCGACAGGATACCTTTCCAAGAACTTTGTGCAAGGAGGAGTTGCGCCACCTCAACGGATTCGAGAGGAGCATCAAGTTCCCAGTGTTTGCCTTCAATGTCCTGCCGGTTGTGGGATTCTGGTTCGGGTTGTTGATGGACGAGCGGTTAAGATTGAAGGGAATCCCCGCCACCCAATTAATCAAGGGCGGCTCTGTCCTAAAGGGCACATCGGTCTCCAGATCCTTTACGATCCTGATCGTATCAAAGGACCCTTACGTCGAATAGGTGAACGGGGTTCAGGAAATTGGGAGCAGATCAGTTGGGAGGAAGCCATTGCCACAGTAGTCAACAGACTCAAAGCTCTGAGAGAGAAGGGGGAACCCCATAGACTCATTTTCATGAGCGGTCGCAATCGGGGACAGATGGGAAGTCTCATTGACCGTTTTATGGCTGCCTATGGATCTCCCAATCATGTGGGGCACAGCAGTATTTGTGCCGATGGAAGTGCTCAAGCCCATTATCTGACTCAGGGAGTCAAAGCATATTTAGGATATGATTGGGATCATACCAACTATCTCCTTTGCTTTGGGGGGGGGTTTATTGAGGCCTGGCGACCCACAACGCGACTCCTTCGGGCTTATGGCCATATGCGTCGAGGACGTCCCATCCGGGCCAAGATTGTTCAAATCGAACCCCGTCTTTCCATCACTGCTGCTAAGGCAGATGAATGGGTGCCCATCAATCCAGGTACCGACGGTGCTCTAGCCCTGGGTATCGCCCATGTGATCATTAAAGAAGGACTCTATAACCAAGAGTTCATTACAGAGCATACTTTTGGCTTTGAAGATTGGACCGATGAAAATACGGGCAAAGAGCATATAGGTTTCAAAACCCTCGTTCTTAGGGACTATCCACCCGAGAAAGTTGCCTCCATTACGGGCGTTTCTGAAGAGACGATTGTACGCCTGGCTCGAGAATTTGCGACAACCCAGCCTGCTATTGCGGCCGGGGAACGGGGAGCCAGCATGCAGTCCAACGGGGTCTACAACCGAATGGCCATCCATGCTCTTAACGCCCTTGTGGGGAGTTTAGAGGTGCCAGGGGGGGTTATCGTTCAGAACAATCCCCCCCTCAGCAAATGGCCGGATATTGTACAAGACGATCTAGCCAAGAGGGGAAACAAGCAACCCCGTATCGATTATGCGGGTACCAAACGTTTTCCCCTGGCCGGTAAGGTTTACCAGGATCTCCCGGAATTCCTCCTGGGTGAGGGGCCGTATCCTGCTGATACCCTTCTGCTTTACTATACAAATCCTCTCTTTTCTACACCTGACGTCAATCGCTTCTACAAGGCCTTTAAAGAAGTTCCCTTCATTGTGGATTTTACTCCCTTCATGAGTGAGTCGGCCCAATTTGCAGACCTCATCCTCCCGGATCATACTTATCTGGAACGTTGGCATGACGATGTGATTTATCCGAGTCTGGGTTATCCGGTAATCAGCCTGCGTCAGCCCGTGGTCAAACCCCTTTACAATACCCGGAGCACCGGCGATGTCCTTATCCAGATTGCCCATACCATGGGGGGAACAATGGCAGAGTCTTTCCCTTGGAAGAATTACGAAGAGTTGATCAAAGATAAAGTAAAAGGACTCTTTGAGGCCCAAAGAGGAACTATTGTAGCTGCAACGTTCGAAGAGTTCTGGGAGCGCTTCAAACAAGAAGGGTTCTGGGCGGATCCCCCTTATAAGTTTCGGGATTGGGCCCATGGGTTCCAGACCCCTTCCAAAAAGTTTGAGTTTTTCTCCCAAAATCTGGAGCATAAACTAGAAGATCTGGCCAAGAAAGACGCCGAAGCTCGGAAGATTAGCCAAGAGCAGGCAATGGAGGAGATGCTTCAGGGTTTAAAACTTCAGGCACGTGGCGATGAAGTTTATCTCCCTCATTATGAACCAATTCGCCATGTCGGGGATGAGAAAGAATATCCATTCCTCCTAAATACGTACAAGCTTATGACTCACGCGGAAGGGCGAGGAGCTAATGCTTCCTGGTTGCAACAGATCCTTGGCTTGCATGTAGGGATGCGTTGGGATAGCTGGGTAGAGATCAATCCGAAGACGGCAGAGAAGCTGGGAATTTCAGACGGTGATTGGGTCTGGGTGGAATCCCAGGTTGGTAGGATCAAAACGCGTGCCAAGCTCTATCCTGGAGCGATGCCTTACGTGGTCAATATCCCCTATGAGTTGGGACATAAAGCCTATGGTCGTTGGGCAAAGGGACGGGGTGTTAATCCCAATGAAATTTTGGTTCACGAAAATGACTTGTTGGGAGGCCTTGCAGCCTTTTTCTCTACCCGTGTGAAAATCTACAAGGTGGAGGGAGGTGAGTTATATGGCTAGATGGGGAATGGTGATCGATCTGGATAGGTGTACTGCTTGTCAGGCCTGTACTGTAGCCTGTGTGGCAGAAAATAATCAACCGGTGGCTGGCCCGGAAGAAAGCCAGAAGGGAAGAAATATCTTCTGGAACCAGGTATTGGCCATCGTGGAGGGGGAATATCCTCTTGTAAAAGCCCGTTTCCTCCCACGTCCCTGCATGCATTGTGATGAACCCCCCTGTGTGCAGGTCTGCCCGGTGGGAGCTACCTATAAACGGGACGATGGGCTTGTGGCACAGAATAACGACCTTTGTATTGGCTGCCGCTATTGCCTGGTAGCCTGTCCTTATGGAGTACGCTACTTTAATTGGAAGCAACCAGAGTATCCCACTACAGAAAATCTTAATCCCGATGTGCCCCTCCGGCCTAAAGGAGTAGTGGAGAAATGTACCTTCTGTGTCCACCGTATAGAGGCTGCTAAAGTTAAAGCCCAGGCGGAGGGGAGAGAACTGCGGGATGGGGATGTGAAAACGGCCTGTCAACAAACGTGTACCGGTGGTGCCATCTACTTTGGCGATCTAGAGGATCCAAACAGCCAGGTGGCCAAACTGGCTAAAGAACAAAGAGCTTTTAGACTCTTGGAAGAGTTAGGGACAAAACCAAGGGTGATCTATCTGGGGGAGGGATAATTATGAATCGTTTAGAAGAAAAATATCTCCAACCGTTGATGCATACAGGGTCAAAGTATTATCTCACTGTGGTCGTCCTTGGACTTATTATTGCCTGGGCCCTATATGCCTATTCCTATCAGCTTATCTATGGATTAGGCGTCACAGGGATGAATACACCAACCTACTGGGGGTTTTACATCGTCAACTTTATCTTCTTTATCGGCTTGAGTGCCGGTGGTGTCATTGTAGCCTCTCTGGTACACGCCTTTAATATTCAGAAATTCAAATCAGTGGCCCGGATTGCAGAGCTTTTAGCCATTGGCTGCCTGGTCTTGGCCACCATTTTTATTACCCTTGATCTTGGGCGACCGGATCGGATTTGGCATCTCTTGGCCTATGGGCGGCTGGGTTCCCCTCTGATCTGGGATGTTATCGTCATCACAACCTATCTGTTGGTGGGTCTCGCTTATGGCTATTTCGGAACCCGTGCAGATCTGGTGAAATGTATGGAAGCGATCCCCCAGAAGCGGGGGCTCTATAGGTTCCTCGCCCTGGGATATACCGATACTTCTGAGAAAGCGTTACAAAGGGATCGTAAGATTTTAAGAGGTCTGGCCATTATCGCTCTTCCTCTGGCAGTGGCACTTCACTCTGTTACTGCCTGGATTATGGGGCTTCTTAAAGCACGTCCCGGCTGGCACAGCGCTCTCCTTGGACCTCTGTTTGTGGTCTCGGCCACCGTTTCGGGTCTGGCCCTTGTAAGTTTGGCTGTCGTGCTGGGGAGAAAGCTCTTGAAGTTAGCGATCAAGGATGAGGTAGTGAAGGCACTCGGAAGTCTCCTTTTCTTTACGATTCCTATCCTAGGCTATTTTCTCTTTGCTGAATTGTTGACCGTCACTTTTGCCAGAGAACCAGCAGCACTTGGCATTTTCCAGGAGATGGTTTATGGACATTTCGCCTTCGTCTTCTGGTTCAACCTGATCCTGGGATTACTGGTACCCTTTGTTATTCTGGCCTTTCCACAAACTCGTACCGATTTCGGTGTGGGGGTTGCCTCTCTTCTTGTGGTGCTGGGAGTGCTGGCCGAGCGCTGGAACATCACAATTCCTTCCCAGTTGCATGCCGATCACTTCCTCCCTTATCCCCACGGCGTTTATAACCTCACCTGGGTAGAGTACTCCCTGGTCGCAGGAGTTTATGCTTTGGGAGTTCTCTTCTTCGCCATCTGTGCCAAGCTTTTCCCTTTGGTTGAAATAGAAGAAGAAGGCGCTTCCCCTGAAGAGGGAGTTCCTTCTCTTGCGGAGGTGAAGAAATCATGAAACAAGCCCTTTCCCAATCTCCCCTGTTAACCTCACGTCCTGCAGGATTAACAAAGGGTATGGAAGCTGAAGCAGGCAAAGAGTTAGGATGGCTTGCCGCCCGGCGGAGCCTGGTATATAACCTGCTCACCTCTGGATTTTACCCGCCAACTTATGAGTTGGTAGAAGGAATCCAGGAGGGGTATTTTATGTCCTCTCTAAAGGAGAACCTGTTTCCTCCCTTGAGATATTCTCCCGGGATGCTCACTTTAGAAAGTTTCACTTTGGAAGCAAGAGAAAGAACACGTTCAGCAATTTACATGGAATTACAGGCCGAGTACACCCGTTTGTTTGTTGGGCCCGGCCCTCCGCTTGTACCCCCTTATGAGTCGATTTATCGAGAAGCCGGGTATATGGTGATGGGAGAAACAACCCTCTCGGTACTTAAAGCCTATGAAGAAGCCGGAAGAGTCCTCTCTTCTGATCTAAAGGATCTTCCCGATCATGTTGCTGTGGAGTTAGAGTTCCTCGCCCTCCTGTGTGAAGAAGAAGCCGCATTATGGCAGAGGGAAGAAACCCTCATAGCCGGAGTGATACAGGTTGAACAGAGCTTTTTAGCAAGGCATCTACTGCAGTGGGTTCCCACGTTTACCAAAAAGGTATCAGAAACAAGCTCTTCTTTTTTCTATCGGGGCCTGGCCCAGGTAACGGTAGGTTATCTCCTGTGTGAGAATGACTATCTCCACACTCTTATTGATCTGTTAGAGGCAAGTACATAGACGAAAGGCAGCAAATAGTAGGCCATAGTTGATCGAAAGGGATCTGTTGTTTGTGGGGAGGTAGTGAGAGGGTATCCTGAATCCTATCCCTCCACTGCCTTTCCATCCTTCCCTCCCATATTAGGGAAAACAGGCAACAAACAAAGGATTGGAACAAATGAAAGTAGGTGTAATTCTGTGTGGCTGTATCAGGAGAGAAGGGATCCTCCTGGAGGAGGTTGTCAATGCACTCCAGAACTATGATTCTGCCCTGCAAGTTATTTCCATCCAGGATCTGTGTACGACATTCCCCGAACAGGTGAAACGATTAGCGATCCAGGAATTCCGGGCCCTCGTATTGTCTCAATGTTGTCAGGAGAAAAATCCCTCTTCCTTCACTTCCCTCCTGGAACAAGTGGGTTTCCAATTGTTCTCTGTAGAACTCCTTACCCCACCATTGAAAAAAGCAGACCAATTTTCACAAAGCCAGGAGCGAACAGAGACATTTGTATCCCTCACCCTAGTAGCCACCCTGCGGGCCAAAGCACGGGCCGGTCTTACACCAGATTACCTCAAGTCCACCCCACTGCCAGATAGGCAAACCCTCAGTCGCCGGGACCTCCTCTTCTCTCTTTTACATCGACATTATGAAGTGATCCCTGCTGTAGAGGCTTCTTCCTGTATGGCATCAACCGGTTGTCGGCTCTGTCTCCCCAGTTGTCCTGAAGGGGCTATTCTCTTCCAGGAAGGGCATGTGTTAATTAAAAAGGAAGATTGTACAGGGTGTGGGCTCTGTGTCTCCATCTGCCCTCAACAAGCTATTCTTTTTCCTCCCTTCAGTCCTAAAGAACTTGATGCCCAACTGGCTCTGCTGCTGAGGGATGGAGAGAAGGAAACAACCAAAAAGATGCTCCTTTTTACCTGTCAGCAGATTACCCCACACCTTGGAAAAGGTTTGGAACGGATAATAGCTCCTCTTACCACTTCTTCTTTACAGATCCTTGATCTTCGTCTTCCCTCCCTGGCTCTTCTAAGCCCTTTTCTACTCCTTAAGGCACTCTCTTTGGGAGCGGCTGGAATTACTCTTTTGTCCTGCACTACCCAAACCTGTGCCTGTCATAATCCTCGTTTTCAGAATATGCTCCACTTCGCTGAGGCTCTCTTTGCAGCGTTGGGTGTTGAAGGATCAAGGCTTTGTTCTTTAAATGCTGGAGAAGGATCTGAAGAGGCACTTTCCCGAAAGCTTCAAATATTTCTCGAAACCTTGGAACAGTCCTCTCTCCCCTTTCCTCAAGGAGAGCCTTTACGAAAGGCCCTCCTTGCCACCTTTGATCTCTCCTCCCTTCTCAAAGTCCTTCTAGGTTCAGTTTCCCCGAAGCATGAGCGACTCGTTGAGAAGGAGGCTCCCCTGGGTCTTCTTGCCCTTCAAGGGCCTTCCTTCTGTACATTCTGTGGGATTTGTCCAAGCGTCTGTCCCACTCAGGCTTTAACCATAGAAGAGGAAGGAAGAGAATATAATCTGAATTTTGCTCATGCCTCCTGTGTAGCTTGCGGGGAGTGTGTTGGCCAGTGCCCAGAACAGGTATTGAGTCTTGAAAGAGGGCTCGATTTTGAGCTTCTGCAAAAAGGCCCCCTCTCTCTAACTAAAGACCAAATAATCTATTGTCGAGAGTGCAAGGAAGAGATCGCTCCAGCAAAAATGCTTGCGAAGGTACAAAACAGACTTTCAGAGAAGAATTCCCAACCCCCTATGCTGGCCCTCTGTTCGACTTGTCGCTTGAAGAAAAGCTTAAACCGTTTAATAAAGCTTTAACTAGAAAGGAGTAAGTTATGCAAACCCTTTACAGCTCTATTTTAGCTTTCCTGGTGAGTTTAATTTTATCCTTGATGGTGGGTGCTGCAGAAGAAAAGAAAGTAGAGGAGAAAAAAGAAGAGACTCCCAAAATTCAGGTTATTCCTGGATTTGCAGATAAAATAACTATCACCGGCTTCGTTCAACTCCAATACACAACCAGTACCGTGGACGATGCCGTAAGTAATTCCTTTGAAATACGTCGGGCCCGCATAGGAGCTATAGCTAATTTTAATGACTGGATCACGGGACGTTTTGAACTGGATGGAGCTCCCAATAAAGATGGCACGCAACCAGGTATTCTTCGAGATGCTTTTTTGAATGTAGGATTTGAACCGGGCTTCCAATTAAAATTGGGTCAATATAAAAAGCCCTTTAGCGTCGTCCAGCTCATCGCTGATACAGCCTATCCAACTGTGGAAAGGGGGATTCGCCTTCAAGGGGTGGGACAGAAAGCTCTGGATAATCTCCTACAAGCCCTCCGCTATAACGAGCGGGATATTGGCATAACGGTGTTGGGAAGCTTTAAGGACCTTCTGGGCAAGGGGACCAATATTTCTTATCAAGTTGGTGTTTTCAATGGAGAGGGGCTTAATAAGTTTGATATTAATAATGGAAAACAGATAGTCGGTCGGGTGGTGGTCACCCCTTTAAAGGGATTGGATCTGGCAGCCGATTTTGTTAACAACACTCTCAATGGGGACCCCATCCGGGATAGTTCGGGTAATGCGGTGGATTCTACCAATGTGCAGGCTTTCGGTTTTGATGTTCAGTATCGACCCAACTCAGAGCAGGGGCTGTGGCTGATAGGGGAGGTGGATTTTGGAGATAATTTTGATAACCCATCAGGTGGGTTTTTAAGGGGAGATAAGACCGCCACCTTTGTGGGTTTTACCACGGTAGTCGCCTATCGTATTCCGGTTCAAAATACCAAGCGGTTGGTAGCCTTTGAACCTGTTTTTCGGGTAGATTTCACCGATCCGAATAGGGAGGTAGGGGATGATGGGGCGACCTTAATCACGCCTGCGTTTAATCTTTATTTTCAGAAGAATGTACGACTTATGTTTGATTATGATATTGTCAAACCTCAAGATAGCCATAAAGAGACTGAATCTGGTTTTCTGTTCAGAGCTCAAGTTATCTATTAAGAAGGTTTGGCAAGCAGAAAAGTAGAGTCCCTGGTTTGTCGAAGGTAGGAGCCGGGTATTTAACTGATTAGGATTGGAGATAGCGCTATGAGACGTAACCAAGTAACGATAGATGGCAATGAAGCGGCAGCCTACGTAGCCTATAAGACCAATGAGGTGATTGCCATTTACCCCATCACACCCTCCACGCCTATGGGTGAGCTTGCTGACGCTTGGGCAGCTGCGGGGGAGAAGAACATTTGGGGGGTTGTACCCGTAGTCCAGGAGATGCAGTCTGAAGGGGGCGCAGCCGGTGCTGTTCATGGAGCACTGCAAGCAGGTTCCTTAACCACCACTTTCACAGCCAGCCAGGGCTTATTGTTGATGATCCCCAATATGTATAAGATTGCTGGTGAACTGACCAGCACGGTCTTTCACATTGCAGCCCGTTCTCTAGCCACCCAGGCCTTGTCCATTTTCTGTGATCACAGCGACGTAATGGCGACCCGGGCCACGGGCTGGGGAATGCTCTTCGCCAATTCAGTACAGGAAGTGATGGATTTTGCCCTCATTGCCCAGGCCAGCACCCTGGAGGCTCGGGTGCCCTTTTTGCACATTTTCGATGGTTTTCGCACCTCCCACGAGGTGATGAAGATCGAAAAGCTGTCGGAAGAAGACATCCGGGCCATGATTGATGATAATTTGGTACGGGCTCACCGCTTGCGCAGCCTATCCCCGGATCGACCGGTGTTACGTGGTACTGCGCAGAATCCGGATGTTTACTTCCAGGCCCGGGAGGCCGTTAATCCCTACTATCTGACCACGCCCCTTATTGTGCAGAGGATCATGGACAAATTTGCCACGAGGGTAGGTCGCTCGTATCACCTGTTCGATTATGTGGGTGCGCCGGACGCAGAACGGGTGATCGTGCTGATGGGTTCTGGCTGCGAAGCCGCTGAAGAAACCGTTAATGCTCTGATAGCCCAAGGAGAAAGGGTAGGTTTACTGAAGGTGCGCCTCTACCGCCCCTTCTCGGCTGAACATCTGGTGGCTGCTCTACCCGCCACGGTTAAAGTTATTGCTGCTCTGGACCGCACCAAAGAGCCGGGTAGCGCTGGGGAGCCCCTCTACCAGGATGTAGTCACAGCCATCTTTGAGGCCATGACCAACGGCACAGCCCCTTTCCCTGATATGCCTCGGGTGATTGGAGGTCGCTACGGCCTATCGTCTAAGGAGTTTACACCGGCCATGATCAAAGGTATCTTCGACGAAATGACCCAACCTACGCCCAAAAGCCATTTCACCATTGGCATTTCAGATGATGTGACCTTCACCAGCTTGGATTACGATCCCAACTTCATGACTGAACCGAAGGATGAGGTACGAGCTGTGTTTTGGGGCCTGGGCTCCGATGGTACGGTGAGTGCCAACAAGAACACCATTAAAATCATCGGTGAAGAAACACCTAACTACGCCCAGGGTTACTTCGTCTACGACTCCAAAAAGGCTGGTGCCGTTACCGTATCTCACCTACGCTTCGGCCCCCGACCTATCCATAGTACCTATCTGATCCAGCAGGCCAACTTTGTAGCCGTCCACCAATTCAGTTTCCTGGAGCGCTATCCTGTGCTGGAAAACGTCGAAGAGGGCGCCATCTTCCTGCTCAACAGTCCTTACGGCCCAGACGAAATCTGGGATCATCTACCCAGGCCTGTCCAGGAGCAGATCCTCGCCAAAAAGCTCAAGATGTACGTTATTGATGGCTACAAAGTGGCCAAGGCCCTGGGTTTAGGTGTACGCATCAATACGATTATGCAGACCTGCTTCTTCGCCCTCAGTGGCGTGCTACCACAGGATGAGGCCATCGTTAAGATCAAACAGGCCATCCAAAGGACCTACGGCAAGCGGGGGGAAACCGTCGTACGGCAAAATTATGCTGCTGTGGACGAGACCTTGGCCCACCTTTATCCAGTAAAGGTACCCGATCGGGTCACCAGTGTTGTCCCATTACCGCCGGTGGTGCCGGCTACTGCTCCGGAATTTGTACAAAAGGTAATCGCCGAGATGATCGTTGGTCGGGGTGATCGGTTGCCGGTCAGCGCCTTGCCAGCCGATGGGACCTACCCTACCGGAACCGCCCAATGGGAAAAGCGCAACATCGCCTTAGAAATCCCTGTCTGGGAGCCAGACCTCTGCATCCAATGCGGCAAATGCGTATTGGTCTGCCCCCACGCTGCCATCCGTGCCAAAGTGTACGACGAGAGCATGCTGACCAATGCACCAGAGACTTTTAAGTCTGCCAATGCCCGTTGGCGGGAGCTATCGAACAAAAAATATACACTGCAAGTAGCGGTAGAAGACTGTACAGGGTGCAACTTGTGTGTGGAAGTTTGTCCCGTGAAAGATAAAATGCGGGTATGGCGCAAGGCCATCCATATGCAACCACAACGACCTCTGCGGGAGCAAGAGAGAAAAAATTGGGACTTCTTCCTGAGCCTGCCGGAAGTTTCCCGGCATGGGGTCTTAAAATTCAACAGCATCAAGGATGTACAACTCTTGCAGCCACTCTTTGAGTTCTCGGGAGCCTGTGCTGGATGTGGCGAAACTCCATATTTGAAACTGCTCACGCAGCTTTTCGGAGATCGGGCCCTTGTTGCCAACGCTACGGGTTGCTCCAGCATTTATGGTGGCAACCTCCCCACCACGCCCTGGTCTCAGAACAAAGAAGGTCGGGGTCCAGCCTGGAGTAATTCACTCTTTGAAGACAACGCCGAGTTTGGCTTGGGCATGCGCCTGGCTTTGGACCGGCAGATTGAATACGCACGTCAGTTGGTGAGTCATTTTCAGGATCTCATCGGTGCAGATCTGGCCATAGCCCTGCTGGAGGCTAATCAATCTGACGAGTCTGGCATCGAAGCCCAACGCCGGCGCGTGGCAGAGTTGAAAGCTAAACTAGCCGATGTGAATCAGCCAGCAGCACGGGATTTGTTGAGCCTCGCTGATGTTTTGGTCAGGAAGAGCGTATGGATTGTAGGTGGCGATGGTTGGGCCTATGATATCGGCTACGGCGGTCTGGACCACGTACTGGCCAGCGGATATAACGTTAACGTGTTGGTACTGGACACCGAGGTGTATTCCAACACCGGCGGCCAGGCCTCCAAAGCTACCCCACGGGGCGCGGTGGCCAAATTCGCTGCGGGAGGCAAGACCTGTTCTAAGAAGGACCTGGGCTTGATGGCTATAAGCTACGGTAACATCTATGTCGCTCAGGTAGCCATGGGTGCCAACGATGCCCAGACCGTCAAGGCCTTCCTGGAAGCTGAGGCCTATGAAGGGCCTTCATTGATTGTCGCCTACAGTCACTGCATTGCTCACGGCATTGATATGAGCAAGGGCATGAGTCAGCAAAAACTGGCGGTTGAGTCCGGTTACTGGCTCCTCTATCGCTACAATCCGGCCTTGAAAGCGGAAGGCAAGAACCCGCTTCAACTGGATTGCAAAGAGCCGAAGATTCCCCTGAGGGATTACATTTACAATGAGGCCCGCTACCGCATGCTGTTGCAAAGTGATCCCAAAGTCGCCGCCAAGTTACTGGCTGAAGCTCAGGAAACAGTCAAAGAGCGCTGGCATTTTTACGAACAAATGGCGAAAAGATAGAAAAGAGTAGAGTAGAGTATAGAGATAGGAGTAAGAGTGTTGAGTCTTCCACACTCCTGGACTCCTACGCTCCCTTCTGGATAATGAATCTTTCTATATACTATGTGAACGTGCTGCAGGGTGTGGAGAAGGAGCGTTTCCTTTCCTGTAGCCCTGAATCTGAATAAGGAGGAACTAAGCTATGTCAAATAAACTACCACAACCCGTTGAAGAGTTTAAGAATAACTATGCCGATGTGTGGAACGCTTTCACGCAACTAGGGGATCGCTGCCACGAAGCAGGACCCCTGGATGAGAAGACCCGACGCCTTGTCAAACTAGCCCTGGCCGTTGGTGCAGGGCTTGAGGGTGCAACACATTCGGCTGTGCGCAATGCTCTGGCCGTTGGGATCGAGCCCAGAGAGCTTCAACACGTTGCGGTACTGGCCGTCACAACGCTGGGTTTCCCCGCGACCATACGGGCCCTGACGTGGATCAGTGATGCCATTAAATCGGAAAAACAACAATGAGGTAAATGCCCCTTACGATCCAGAAATCACAGGTTATTAGTTCAACTTGAAGATGACAGGAAGTTCTATGGTAGCAGGAACAGATATTCCTTGCCGCTGGGCTGGTGTAAACCGCCACCTGCGAATGGCCTGTACGGCTGCCTGATCCAGAACTGAATATCCGGAGCTTTCTTTAATCTCGATTTTCCCGGTGTTTCCATCAGGAAGAACCTGTATGATTAAGAGTACGGTTCCTTCCCATCCAAATCTTCTGGCCTCACGGGGATACTCAGGGCGTGGATTATAGCGTGGAACAGGATCGGTCAGCGAGTCAAATTTCATATCTGCGGGGGAGGCGGGTTCCTTTGGTTTAGTTTCAGCAGATGGTTGACCTGCAGGCACAGGAAAATCCGTACCCACCTGGCTGGTGGTCATACCAACCTGTTCAGGGGGCAGATAATCTTCCCCCTCTCCAGGAATTGTTTCTAGAATCTTTGACCCGGAGTCCTGGGGTGGCGTTTGAATGATAGAAGTTGACACCTCTTTGGAAACTTCCTTGTCAGAAGGAATGTTTTGTTCTACCTTTTGAGTTAGGGTTTGCTCAATCGGTTTATACAAAGGCGGAACGGGCGTAGTCGGTTTTGGAGTTGTTGTTGGCCTGGGTTTTTGCACTTTTTGAGCCGGTTTAAGGTTCCTGACTACCGCCTTCTTTGCCTGTGGAGCGATTTCTTTTACCGTTGGAATCGGTTTGGGGGGCATGGGAACCTGTTCGGGTTTCCAGATTTCCGGTTTCACCGGAGGTTCTGGGATCGTCTGATTTGACCTATCCGGTTTTTCCAGGACCCTGGATAATTCCGGGGGTTTTGGAGGTAATGGGGCTTCTTCTAGAACCGGAACCCTCTTCTGACCTCTGGATTCAGGTTTGACAGGTTGGAGGGTATCCTCAACAAATTGCCTATCCTGAAAGGGATGGGTTACTTCAGGTCGAGGAACAGATGGGAAGTCGAAATCGAGCGGTCGGGGGAAAGAAGAGGGTGGATTCGACCCGACTTCTAGGGGTTTTGGAAGGATCTGGACTTCTTTATTATCCCCGACCCCTTTTTGTTCTTCGTTTCTTAGAGAAACTCGTATTTGAAGGGATGGAGGTTTTTGCTGATCGGGAATCCACGACCGACTATTTAAAAAGATGATAACGCCTATGTGAATCAGGATAGAGATAATCAGAGCAATTTTCATAGGAGTTGTACCAAATCTCCAAAAAAGAATTAATGAAATCCCTGAGGAATACGGGTGGAAACAGTTAAATCCAAGACACCAGCTTGCCTCGAGATGTCCATCACTTTAACGAAGAGCCCAAAAGGTACCCCTGCATCGGCTTTAAGGACCACAGCGTTATTCGGTTTATCGGCTAAGCTCTTCTGGAGATACGTCTTCAAATCCTCCCAGGAAATCGGTTTAGCGTTCAGAAATAATTGGTTATCTTTGGTCAAATAGATCACAACAGGTTCTTCTGCTTCCTGTACATGGGAAGATTGAGCTTCTGGCAGGTTTACTTCCAGACCCGGATCAAGGCGCATAAAAGTGGAAGTCAGAAGAAAAAAGATCAGCAAGAGGAATACCATGTCAATCAAAGGAGCCATATTCAGGCTGTTTTCGACCCGCTTTCTCCTGGTAAACTTGATCATACTCCTGTCCTTTCAAGGTTTGTAGTAAGTCCATGCTATAGTTTTGCATACGAAATGCATATTCATCAACTCTTCCCTCAAAATAATGATAAGCCAGTAAAGCTGGAATAGCTACAATCAAGCCAGCAGCCGTGGTTAACAAAGCCTCCCAGATACCACTCGCCAGAACACTGGGATTTACCTTTTCGCTTAACTCGGCTACCTTCATAAAGGCTTTGATCATACCAAACACGGTTCCCAATAGGCCCATTAACGGGGTTATATTCCCAATAACTTCCAGCCCTCGAAGGTACCGGGATAGGTCTCTTAAGTACCAAGATCCGAGGACTGAGATCCTTGTTTCGATATCTTCAACGGATCGGTGACGGTTATGGATTACCTCTTCAAGAACCCGGGCTACAATACCTCGAGATTTTTGGCATAATCTTATAGCCTCTTCGAATTTATCCGCAGCGATTAAATCCCTCAGTTTAGGAACCAAATCCTCAGAATAACTTCTGGCCCGGTGAAATCGATACATCCGTTCAAGAACAATGGCAACAACCAGGATAGAACATAACCCGATAGGAATCATTAAGATCCCGCCTTTTATGATCAATTCAATTAAACCATTTCCGTGTATTATAAAGTCCATCATCTTACCAAAGTTGAGGGTTTAGGGTCTCTAAGGTACTTGACCCTGGATCCCAGACCCTACTTCCTAAAACCCTAGAAGCCATTAATTCTCAGGTACAGCTCATCTGGCTCAACTCCAGAATCTTTTCGATCTCGGTCTGGTTCCTGATCTCCTACCTTTCATTCCTCTCCGGGAGGGCAAAAACCAGGATATCATCCCCCAGGGGAGATCCCATAAGGGTATTTCCTCCGGCGGCAACAGCAATATATTGAACTCCATCTATCTCATAGGAAATAGGTGGAGCGTTTACACCGGCCCCACACTGAAACCTCCAGAGGAGCTCTCCGGTCCTGGCATCAAAAGCGTCAAAATATCCATTTCCTTCGCCCGTAAAGACCAAACCACCCGCCGTTGCCAGAGCTCCACCTACCATAGGTTGCTCGGTTTTTTTCTGCCACAGAATCTTCCCGGTGGAAGTATGAATGGCTGTGAAGGTACCTGAGCGCTCCTCTTGAGTAGGGATAAAGAACGTATAGCTTTTCCAGGGTTTGCCTTCTTCAGGTATTAGGGTCCTGGAAATAAATCGGGAAGGTATCCGGACGGCAGAAATATAAACCGCCTCCGTTTGAGGACTATAGGCCACCGGGGACCAGGTGGCACCTTCAGCACCGGCGGGTGTAATGCGGACCCCTTGGGGGGTAGGTTTAGCAAACAAGTTCTCTTGGGGTAAAAAAGGTTCTGATTTCAGCAAGAGCTTGCCCGTCTGTCGATCGTGGATATAAAACCACCCTAGCTTACTTGCCTGCCCAACGGCCTTGATTTTTTGTCCGTTTATTGTTACCTCCAACAATATAGGAGGACTGGCTACATCGTAATCCCAACGGTCGTGGGGGACCTGCTGATAATACCATTTGAGTAAACCCGTTTCCACATCCAGAGCTACCAAGCTCACGGTATAAAGATTATCTCCAGGACGGGTTGTGTCATCCATCTGAGGAGAAGGGTTTCCGGTTCCCACATAGAGCAGGCCCAATTCTGGATCTACCACAGGACTCGACCAGATGGAACCTCCCCCCACCTTCCAGGCATCCGGGTATTTTGGAAACGCTTCCTTTTCTGCTTCAATATCCCGGTGGAGATCATAACCATCCGGTGTTGTAGTTCGCCACTCCCCTTCCCAGCCCTTTTCTGGAACACTATACCACCTCCAAATCTCCTTTCCGCTTTGGGCATCATAGGCAACTATGAGACCGCGAGAGCCGTGATCTCCTCCTGAGAGCCCACCCACCGAAATGATAGTTTGATCCCCTTCTTTGAGCTTGAGATGTAAGCCATAGCCGGCACCTGTGGTCCCTATAATGACCTTCCCCTTATAGACCAAAGGGGCTATATTGGCACTGTATCCTGTAGCTCCTATAATGGTTCCTCCCTGTAACTCTTTGTCTCTCAGCAAGGGCTCTGGCACCTCACTCTTTCTCTCTCCAGGGTATGTGATTTCCACATCCCATATGACCTTACCAGTCTTTTGATCCAGGGCAACCAATCGGGCATCGATGGTCGCCATGTATACCTTCCCATAACCTACAGCAGCTCCCCGATTAGCAGGTCCGCAACAGAACTTCTCCGTGCGAAGTTTATGCTCATACCGCCAGATTTGCTTGCCGGTTCGGGCATCTAAGGCAATAACGTGATTATAAGGGGTGGTAATATACATCACCCCATCCACCACCAGGGGATTGGTCTGAAAAGATCCTACCTTCCCTGTCTGATAGATCCATCGGAGAGTCAGGTCTTTAACATTATGGACATGGATCTGATCGAGGGGACTATATCGCTGATTCGCATAGTCCCGCCCGTACAGGAGCCAATTTTTTTTATCCTGATAGGCATTTAATAAGCGGTCATCGGTTACTTCTTCGCCTTGAGCGCTTTGGAATAATTGTAAGCTGATTAAGCTAATCAGGATAACTGCCAGATAACCAAGCTTTCTCATCATATTTCTCGCCTCCTTATAAGCAGGAATGGGTCAGCTATAGTTTGAAACAATTAGAAGAAAGAATAACCTAGCTGGATTCCCCCATATACGTTGAAACCCGGTGCCGGTTCGAAAAACCTCCCCCCTCCGGCGTTAATGATCACATTGGCGTTATATTCCTCATCAAATAAATTGTTCAGTCCAATAAAAGGAGAGAACTCCCAATTCCCAGAGTGCTTCGTGTATCCCAGGCGTAAATCGGAAAGCGTATAGGCATCACTCTTTACCGTGTTAGCATTGTCTGCAAAAACTTCATCTACAAATAAAACGTTCCAAACCCCGTATAACCCTGAAGGATGAAAATAAGCAATTTCTCCATATATCTGATTTCTAGGGATTCCCGGGATTCGATTGCCATCGAATACCCCCTCTGCTGTCTGAAATTCTTCGAAAAAGAAGTCTGAATAGGTATAAGCTCCGGTGAGGGTGAGACCTTTAAGGAGTTCTGCCTTGAGACCTAATTCCATTCCATTCCGTGTCGATTTTCCTGCATTCTGATAAAAGGTACGACCTGGAAAGTCCGGTAATTGAAAGGGAATCAGTTCATCCTTAGCTCGAACGGTAAACGCGGCCAGTTCGTAACGTAACTTTCCTTTGAAGTCCCCTTTAACCCCTACTTCGTAATTGACTGCGGTCATCGGTTCCAGGTTCGGATTAAACCCCCCGGCTCCTGAAGGGTTGGCAAATTCTGTGGTAGTTGGAGTTTCAAAGGTAGTTGAGATGTTTCCATACAAATTGAAGGATGGAGACCAACTGTAAAGTAACCCAACCCTGGGACTGAATTTATCCAGAGTCCGATCCCCAGAGTCGTCCCCATCGGACAGGAAATGATCGTCCACCTCAAATTGAACCCGATCATAACGGCCTCCTAAGGTTAAAGTCAGATTTTCCAGGAAACTAAACTCGTTTTGGACAAAGGGTCCCACCGTACTAACCTTTTCGGTTTGGTCAAAGGTTAAACTGCCACGCTTTCCATTGTCATTGTTAAACCGCTGACGATCGTCATTTTGATGCTCCAGGTCTATCCCAACTACCAGCCGATTTTGTTTACCGAAGATCTGACGGGAGTAAATGTATTTGACTCCCCCTCCCACCACAAATCGTTCCAGATCTACAGCCCCTCCGCTCTGAAATGGAAGGTTACTATCCAAAGATCGGGAAGTATAATAGGTAGTGGCTGTAAGTTCATGGTTTGGAGTAAACTGGTTTCGGTAGACCATACCTACCCGTTCCTGGTTTACTTCTTCTCCGGCATCAAATTGCAGATTACGGCTACTGGCCTGCCGGCGATCTGAGTCAACCTGAGCCTGGGTCAGGCCGCCCGGGCTATCTGAAGTCGTATCAACAAAATTAACCAGTGCTGTTAAGTTGGAAGCCTCGTTAAGGGTAAACTGAAATTTACTGTTAAATAATGTATTCTCCGTTCCACTATGCTCTCTCCATCCATCCAGTTCCAGGCGGGTTAAATTCACCAAATAATTCATGGGCCCCCACTCACCTCCAGATTTCAATCGATATTGTTGAAAGCCAAATTCTCCCAATGAGGCCCGACTTTCTAGAAACGGTTGCTCCGGTCCACTTTCTGTAAAGACACTAATTACGCCTCCCGATGCATTTCCATAGAGGGAAGAAACAGGACCTCGAATAACCTCGATCCGTTCAGCCGAACCCAGGTCAATGCTATCCAGGTTACCCTGACCGTCAGGTAAAGTTTCTGGAATTCCATCTAACAGGATCTTGATTCCACGGATTCCGAATCCGGCCCGGGCTCCAAATCCCCGAATAGAAATTCGCAAATCCTGAGCAAAGTTAAACCGATTTTGAAAGAGGAGCCCTGGGATCTTTTCTAAAGATTCTTCTAAACCCACAGTCTGTTGACCGAGTTGAATATCCTCTTTTTCAACAATTCCAACCGCTGCGGGAACTTTAACCAGGGGTTGTTCGATTCGTGTCGAAGTAACGATAACGGGTTCCAGTTTAGTCGGTTCTTTTGGTGCTTCTACTGCCTGAATCCTTAAGGGCTCCATCCCTAACATAACCATCCTCATAATCAGAAGAAATAGCATACATGGATTAAAAAAACTTTTCCTCATCTTTGAGACCTCACTTGTTTGCCCTTCAGAGTACAGTTACATGGAACTGCCCCGTTTAAGGGTAATCGCATAGAACACCCTTACAAATTTGGTTAATGGTAAGGTTATAACCTGGTTGTATAACGTAGCTTGGTAGAAAATTTCGGCACTTTAAATGTAAACGTGCTTCTCATCTACTATGGTCTGGAAGGGAGATCCGCTAAGATCCCTAAACGACTCGAGTCTGGAAGGGAGACTTGCTCTTAGCCCTATGCGACTCATAGATGAAGCAGGCAAATCCCTCCCTTCTGAAAAGCAACAACCATACCAGCAGAACAGAAAGGGATGAGAAGTGTTTAAAAGACGCTCTACATGGGGTCTCTACGAGGGAAGATGAAGGGATAAGAGAGGGGAGAAGAAGGGTAAATAAATTGGTTGAAATAAACCGTTGGTTTATTTCAACCAATTTTAGATCATATGTCTTAAAATCATACAATTTGTAAGAAAATCATCAAATACCGGGCATTGATCCTATTAAATCTGACCAAGATCCTCCCCATCTACAGGAGGGGAAAGGATGAGGGGGTGAGAAAGATATTCTCCTCCCAGCAGGTTATGCGACCTCTTCAATCCAGTTAATAGAACATTTTCTAAAAGCCCGACCGAGGCTGACCAGACCTAATTAAGGAACCATTATTACTCTCTTTGGGTTTTTGAGGGCGATAGATACAATAAGGATCGCTTTGCATATAATCTCCTGTTACCGCATAGGCACGGGCCCGACTCCCTCCACATATATCCTTGAACTCACACACTCCGCACTTACCTTTGAGTTGAGAGTAATCTCGGATTTGGGTAAATAGGGGGGAGTGACGGTAAATCTCAGTCAGAGGGTTTTTTCGTACATTACCCCCCCCATGGGGTAAAAAACCACTGGGTTGTACAGTTCCGGTATGAGAGATGAAGACAATTCCTTTTCCATCGTTTACCCCCAATGGGGCTCGAGGGATCTGAGGTCGGTTTAGGACAGACACTAATTCCCCGGGCGTAGTGGGCTTTTGGGAGATTTGTTTAAGGAGCCTCTCTACGGGTATACCCATTTCCTGAGCTCGCCTTTGTAACAGGACCCGCCGGTAATGGTATCCCTCCCGAGGGGTGATATCATAGGGGGCAGATTTACTCAAATCGTAAAGCCAGTTGAAGACCCGTTCAAAGTCATTGGCACGAATATTGAGCTTTCGAATTTCAGGACGGGCGGCACGTCCGGTCGCAATTAAGAAGAACAAAGCCCATAGCTTGATACCCCATGGGGCAATCCTATCTACAATACGAGGTAGGTCTTCCAGGCTATGTCGGGTAACGGTGGTATGAATTTGGGTTTCAATACCAAACTCTCGACACCATTCTACGATATGTAAGGTATGGGCAAAAGAACCGGAGACACCCCTGAATCCATCATGAACTTCGGCCATACTCCCATCCAGACTCAAAGCAAGACGAGTTAGACCAGCCTCAGCCAGGCGTTTTATGACATCCTTTGTAACCAGGGGAGTTGCCGAAGGGGTCATGGCAACCCGTAAACCTTCCTGAGTAGCCGAAGCAATAATTTCATAAATATCAGGCCGTTTGAGGGGGTCGCCTCCTGTTAAAATGAACAAGGGGTAAGGCCGATTAAATTCCTTGATCATGCCGATGAGTTGATAGGCTTCTTCGGTTGTAAGTTCGAAAGGGTTACGTTGGACGACCGCATCGGCTCGACAATGAAGACAGGCCAGATCACAGGCCCTTGTCGTTTCCCACACCACTGTAAAGGGACGATCATTAAAATCCATAAAGTTATCTCTTCACTTTTGTGATATTTTCCTGAATAACTCCTTTTCCGCAATCTACGTTGACAGTCACCCTAACCCTCTGGGGTATGCAAAAGGCACGCCTGTAATTTTTAATCGTTTCGGTAGCTGGGGTAATCTTATTGTAAATGACCGGAAAAGGCCGCTCAGATGGATGATAGCCTGAACGGTAGAAACCAGTGAAGGACCCGGCGGGTCCTTCAGAGAATCTGTCTTTTGTCTTAACTTCGGACGATATTAGATAAACTTTATGATTATTAAGTTTGGATTAATATTGTAAGATTTTAAGACAATCCCCTGGAATTCCTACCTTTCGGTAAGCGTACGACATATTCTTCCTAAGCCTAATGGGATATTGATAATCATTTGCACTATGGCATCTTGCAAGGAGATATCAAGACTTTGTAAAGTCTGGCATATTCATTGCGATATTCTCCTATCAAAGTCATGGATCAAAGTCATTTCCAAGGGCGAACAGGAAGAGGTTATTCTTTTAGAAGGAGGAAAGGCAGGCTGGGTTTAGGGTCTTGATAAAGGGGATTAGAGTAGTTCGCCGGGGGACTGGAACGATTAAAAATCAGTTTTGACCTGGTACAGCCTGAAGATAAGAGTGAATGAAAAGAAGGTTTGAGGAGCCGAGACTCGCTCCTACCTGCGGGGCGTGTTCGTTATTGGTACTCTCTGCCGAGGCAGTAGTTTTATTCAATCCAGACAGAAGGATCATAGAGTGGAACCCAACCGCAGAGAAACTTTACGGTTATGGACGTAAGGAAGTTCTTGGGAGGTTGTTAAAGACGATACCCAGGGGCAGGGAAGAAGAGTTTAAGATGCTCATGGATAGGGTCAAAAATGGTGAAAAGGTATACGATCTTGAAACTAAGAGACTGGCAAGGAATGGGGAGGAAATAGATGTAAGCATCAACCTCTCGTATTTCCATGATCCCCAGACTCACAAACCTTATTTCATAGAAGTAGCCAAAGATATCCGCGAGAAGATCAAGCTACGACAATGGTTGATTGAAATGGAAAAACTCACCTCCATGGGTAAGATGGCTGCTGGAACCGCCCACCACTTAAATACTCCTTTAACTTCAATGCTTCTTAGAGTCCAGATGATAAAGGAAAGATTTCAAGATCCGCTACTACAACCGGAGCTTGACAGGCTGGAAGGGGGAATAAAATTTTGTCAGGAGTTTGTTCAAAAGCTCCTTCAGTTTGCACGTAGAACGAGCATGGAGAAAAAAAGCACGGAACTTAGAGAGTTGGTGGATTCTGTGATTACGTTCTTCAAGCCCACTTTAAAGGTTAGAAAGGTCAATGTTATTTTGGATGAGAGTGAGTTGCGAGGTAAGAGGATCCTGGCAGATCGAAGCCAGATTGAAGCTTTGCTGTCAGCGATTCTCATGAATGCCATTGACGCAATGCCTGATGGAGGTGAAATTCGGGTGGCCTCTAGGCTCGTGAATTCAACCTCCTTCGATCCTGCTCAAAACAGATCCTTCGACTTAGCTCAGAACAGGTTTCACCAGGCTCAGGGTAACCCTCAGATTGAGATCAGCATAACCGATAACGGCATAGGTATACCCGAGAAACACCTTCCACATATTTTTGAACCATTTTATACCACTAAGGAGTCCGGGAAGGGGACCGGACTGGGTTTATCCATAGCTCAAAACATTGTCCGAGAACATGATGGTTCGATAACAGTGGTTAGCAAAGAGGGAAAAGGGACTACGGTTAGTATCCGTTTTCCACTTTTCCAGTATGAAAACTTAGAGGGTAAAATCAATGGAATTGCCTAAAATTTTAATTGTTGATGACGATAGAGAGATGGTCGAGACCCTTGCTAGCCTCTTCGAAAAGAACGGATACGGTGTTTCTGTGGCTCTATCTGGAGGGGAGGCTCTTGAGATCCTTAAGACCGGGGGTACTATCAGTCTGGCACTGGTAGATCTCATGATGCCGTTGATCGATGGCATTGCCCTCATGGAGAAGCTCAAGGAGGTGGACCCTGACATAGCCGTCATTCTCATGACCGGATATGGCACCATCCAGACAGCTGTTGAGGCCATAAAGCGGGGAGCCGACGATTTCATCTTAAAGCCATTTGATAAGAATATGATTCTGAAAAAGGTAGGACGGGCTGTGGAGATGTGCGAATTGAGAGAGAAAGTGGCCAAGCTTCAGGATCAGGTGGATAGCATATCAGGGTTTGAGGAAATCGTTGCTATCTCTAGGAAGATGCGAGAGGTTGTTGACAAGGCTTTGGTAGCCTCCCAATCCGACATCCCGGTGCTGATAATCGGTGAGACCGGAACCGGCAAAGAGATTTTGGCAAGGGCAATTCATCGCAGGAGTCAGAGGAGGGATAAACCCTTTGTGCCAATCAATTGTGGAGCCCTACCTAAAGAGTTGATTGAGAGCGAGCTTTTTGGATACAAGAAGGGTTCTTTTACAGGGGCCATCCGGGATCATAAAGGACTTTTTGTATCGGCTACCGGAGGGACTCTATTTCTGGATGAGATCAGCGAGATGCCTAAAGACGCTCAGGTTAAGTTGCTTCGAGTACTTCAGGATGGGAGAGTGCGAGCCATTGGAGATACCCGAGAAATAGAAGTGGATGTTCGGGTTTTATCAGCTTCTAATCGACCTGTGGAGGAGCTTAAAGGTCAGTACCTCCGTGAAGACCTTTATTATCGGATATCGACGTTGACCATTGTTATTCCCCCTTTGCGGGAGAGAAGGGAAGATATCCCCTTGTTGGCGGAAAGGTTTGTAAGGAAATATGGAGAGAAATATGGACACCGGTTAAGGATAGAAAAGGAAGTATTCGGCCTTCTTCAAGACTATCCGTTTTACGGCAATGTCCGGGAATTGGAAAGCATGATGGAAGGAATTATAGCAACAGCCGGGGAGAAAAAAGAGAATCTCACGGTGCAGGATATTAAAACAATGTTTAAGAAACATAAATCGGAAGGAGACTTTGAACAGGCAAGAGAGGCTACGCTTTATGGCACTTCCGCGCTTTCCCTGGAACAGGTGGAGAAGTTTGCCATTGAACAGGCTTTAAGGGTGGCCGGGGGAAACAAATCCAAAGCGGCTGAGATCTTGGGTATCTCCCGGGACTCGCTTTATAGGAAGATAAAGCGATACCGTATCTCTTTCTGACCTTTCACTCTGGTGAGATTAAGTCGGATAAGTTTTATCTATGAGGGTAAGTAAGTCAGGAAATAAACAAACAGGCAAGCAACAAGCTGGTTGAAGTAGAGGCAGGATGATCCTATTTGCCTGTCTTGCTATGGATACAAGCTAAAGGAGAATCATAATCATGGAAGAGAGTATTAAGACCTACTTTGAAAAAGACCATAACCGTTTAGATGAGCTTTTTAGAAATTTTCAAAGGCTTAAAAAGGTGGATTATCCAAAAGCTAAAGAATTCTTCAAGGAATTTAAGTTTGGCCTGCAAAGACATATTGTTTGGGAAGAGGAGATTCTTTTCCTCATGTTTGAACAAAAAACCGGTATGGCTTACAGTGGTCCCACCCGGGTCATGCGGATAGAACATGAGCAGATAAGAAAACATTTAGAAGCGATTCATGAAAAGGTTCAAAAGCAGGATCCTGATAGTGAGGAAGAAGAGCAAATGCTTTTATCGGTACTTTCTTTGCATAACCAAAAGGAGGAGTATATTCTTTATCCCACCATTGATAAATCCCTCTCTGATCCGGAGAGGGAAGCAATTTTTGCAGCTATGAAGAATATACCTGAAGAGCGTTATAAGATATGTTGCAGAAATCTTTCAAATGGATAAATTTGAAATGAGGAGGGAGATAGATATGAACAACGCCAATAAGTATGATCGGATTCTTTCACTGTTGGCCATGGGGGTTCTTGTTGCCTTTGTGGTGGCTGCTATTGTTCTTTATAATCTCGGTAATACGAATATTCCCATTTCTGCACAATCTTCAGATAGAGAGGTAAAAACTTTATCCAAGTCGGCGGATTCCACCCTTGACACGAAGGGTACTACAAGTACTGGGATCCACGAACATGCCTTAGGGCTGCCGAGATCTGCGGATACAGGTGTGAAAACTGTATCCCAACCCGCAGACTCTGCCTCCAGGAGTGGGGAGAATACTTCTGCTACAGAGAAAAGTCCTACCTCTTACACACCTAATGTTACCTTCACATTGAAGACGAGCCTTGCCGAGGAAAAACTTGTCTTTATCGGCGTAGGAGGAGCTATTGATGGGGTTGTGAATCCCACCCTGCCGGTTATGTTGGATAATGTGGTACAGGTTACCTTGATTAACGGGGATGGGGTTTTACATGATATTACCTTTCCCGATTTTAATGCCAAGTCTGAAGAGATTGCCCGTAAAGGAGCCAGTAGTGTAATTACATTCCGGGTGACTAAGAAAGGAGAGTTCCCCTACTTTTGCTCATTACCCGGTCATCGGCAAGCTGGAATGGAAGGTAAAATCGTTGTTGGAGAAGCCGGAGAAATCATTTCTCCTGCGGGGGTAAGCGTCGTTCGTAATCCCACGGATTTACCCCCTCCCATTGGAACCCGTCCTGCTCAGACAGTACGGGTAGATCTAGAAACTATAGAGCTGAAGGGGCAGTTGGCAGAGGGTACCACCTACACCTACTGGACTTACAATGGCAAGGTTCCAGGCCCCTTTATACGGGTACGTGTGGGCGATACCGTGGAAGTCCATTTGAAAAACCATGGAGATAGCCGAATGATCCACTCGGTAGATTTCCATGCAGTGACTGGCCCCGGCGGAGGTGCAGCCGTAACACAGGCTTCTCCCAATACAGAGAAAGCCTTTACTTTTAAAGCGATGAATCCAGGCCTTTACGTCTATCACTGTGCAACCCCCATGGTAGCCCATCACATTGCCAATGGGATGTACGGTCTTATCCTGGTAGAACCGGAAGGTGGCTTACCTGAAGTGAATCGTGAGTTTTATGTGATGCAGGGTGAGATTTATACTCAAAATCCCTTTGGAAAACATGGGTATCAAGAATTCAGTGTAGAGAAACTCCTGGCGGAAACGCCTGAATACTTCGTATTGAATGGAGCAGTTGGAGCTCTCACCAAGGAATATCCTATGCAAGCCAAGGTAGGGGAGACGGTACGTATCTTCTTTGGCGTCGGAGGTCCCAACTTTACTTCGTCCTTCCATGTGATTGGTGAAATCTTTGATCGGGTTTATAACCAGGCATCCCTCACGGCTCCTCCCCTGACCGATGTGCAGACAACGCTGGTACCCCCCGGGGGGGCGGCCATGGTAGAGTTTAAACTGGAAGTTCCTGGACGTTACATCTTAGTGGACCACGCCCTCTCGCGGTTAGAACGGGGTCTGGTAGGTTTCCTGATGGCCGAAGGGCCGGAGAATCTTGAAGTATTTCATAGATTAGGACCGGAAGGCGCTCAGAATATCGACGAAAAAACTCAACAGGCCAGTTCCCTTCACTAGATTTTGAACTCGTATCTGGAAGGATTACCCTAACTGCTTATACCCATTCTGATGGAAGAGTAGGGGCGACTGGCCGGTCGCCCCTACTCATTTGAATACAACAGTCTCTATCAGATCTGGTCGTACAACAGGAGAGGGGAGGACCCACCAGTCGCTTCTCCGATTAAAAGCAAAGCCGACATGGACAGATATAATCCTCTGACGGGTAGAGACTCCACAAGCCATGTCTCTCCAGAACCCCCCCATCGTACCCGTTTTCCCCTCATGGTCTTGGGGATATTCTCCCTGCTGGTTGGACTGGGGACAGGATTAGTACGTCTGGGTTGGGAGTTGCCTTTCCTGCAGCCTGCCTTACTGTCGGCCCATGGTCCTTTGATGGTTTCCGGATTCCTGGGAACCCTTATTGGCTTAGAGCGGGCGGTAGCCTTGAAGCATCGTTGGGTCTATGCAGCGCCCCTGCTGACTGGTTTAGGAGCCCTGGCCTTGATCATGGGATTACCGGGTTTACCCGGCCCCTTACTTATGACCCTGGGCAGCTTAGGACTGGTAGTTGCCTCTGTGAAAATCATCTATCACCAACCCACCCTCTTCACAGTTATTACGGGACTTGGGACGTTGGTTTGGTGGACAGGTAATATCTTGTGGCTCATCGGCTGGCCGATTTACCATATTGTTTTCTGGTGGATCGGCTTTCTGGTATTAACCATTGCTGGAGAGCGACTGGAATTAAGTCGCCTCCTTCTCCTTTCTCGAAGGATTCAGGGAGCTTTTCTGTTAGCTGGCAGCCTCTTCCTGATCGGGCTTATCCTGACCCCTATCACCTATGACATGGGAGTCCGTCTGGCAGGAATAGGGATGATTGCTCTGATGTTATGGCTGCTGTTCTACGACATCGCCCGGCGCACCGTACATCACAGCGGATTAACCCGATTTACTGCCCTATGTCTGCTGTCTGGTTACGTCTGGCTGGGAGTGAGCGGACTGCTAGCCCTACTCTTCGGCGGAGTTGTAGCCGGGCCGCATTACGATGCCATACTCCACTCTACCTTCCTCGGTTTTGTCTTTGCCATGATTTTCGGTCATGCTCCCATCATCCTCCCTGCAATAACAAGATTACCCGTACCTTTTCGGTTGGCCTTTTACCTCCACCTGGCTCTGTTGCATTTTTCACTACTCTTGCGAGTAATTGGGGATCTGTCCGGCTGGTTACCGGGACGTCAGTGGGGTGGGCTGCTTAATGCAATTGCTTTGCTGCTATTCCTTGCAAACACGGGCCATGCTGTATTAAAATCGACCGGTAAAACCTCACATCATAAATAGAATTAACTTTACAAAGCACTATAATAAAGTTTAATATAAAACCTAGACGGTATCTATATCCGTTTAGTAAGTGTAACCTCATCCCTTCAAAAAGGGGAGGGACTTACGACACGTCTTCCTTACTAAAACTAAATCCCTCCGGGAGGGCAGGGGGATGGTTCTTTTTTCCCGTACTAAATTGATAAATTCTTTCGGTATTTTAAACTCTGACGATTGGTTACAGCGATGGGAACTGGTAATTTTGTCTTCCGATAGGAAAAAAAGGTAGGATTAAAAAAGCGATGGGAGGGTGTAATGGAGAATCTAAATCCTATAAAGGTTTTATTGATTGAACATGAAGAGATAACCAGGGACATCGATATTTTACAAGATAGAGTTGAGATGGTTCTTCGACAGACTCAAGATAAGGCTTTAGGCTTTACCCCGAACGAACAAGAACTGGATGAGATGATGGAGCTGGCTCGTTGCCTGCATAACAAGATCCGCTCCCATTTTTATAAGGAGGAACAGGCGTTATTTCAGGTCATGGAGGACAACCTATTCGATAGGAGATGTACGACCATTATGCGGGATGAGCACAGAGAAATCCTTGAGCGTGGTTTTCAATTACTTGGCATATTCGGCCATTGGAAGGATAACTTATGGGATCCAGAGAAGGTTTCAGGACTCCAATATCCTCTATTTGAATTCATTAACTCCTTCAGATCCCATATCCGCAGAGAAGAGCAGATACTTTATCCTATGGCCCAAATCTGTTTGAACGAAGAGCAGATAAAGGAGATAGGCCGAAGAGTTAAGAGTTAAAGTTAATGGAATATCAGTCAGGCTTTCAGGTTTTCCAAGAGGGGAATACAGATCCGCATGAGCTCCGTTAATTTGTTCCGTCAGGGACAGGTCTTGCCCCTGCAGGGGGTCTCAGGGAGAGTTGGTATTACTATTATTAGGTCTCAGATTTCCAATTTGAGCGTTGACTAACATCTTTGCATCCAGAACCATTGCCCCTTCTGGATAGAGGGCTATGGGATTCAAATCTATTTCCTTGATCAGGCCTGTTGCTATAAACGTAGAAATGGTAACTATAATCTTTAAAAGCGTATCTTTATCTACAGAGGGTCTTCCTCTATAGCCTTCCAGGAGTTGATAACCTTTAACCTGCTGGATCAGCCAGAGTGCTTCCTCTTCAGTAAGAGGTGCGAGAGCAAAGGCTACATCTTTAAACAATTCAACAAAAATACCTCCCAGGCCGAACATAACAACAGGACCAAATAGCTCATCCTCTATACCACCTACAATAACCTCAAGTCCTTGGGGAGCCATTTCTTCTAGAAGAACACCTTCTGCGTCCTTTATTTGAAGAAGTTCTGTAACAGCTTTTTTCAACTCACACGCATTCTTTAGTCCGATTCGTACTCCCTGAACATTACTTTTTGAAGAGATCTTTGTAGAGGAAACCTTAGCTACGAGGGGGTAAGAGAGATCGACTATCGTGGAAAGCTGTTCTGCCTTTTCTTTACTTACAAATAAACCTTTTGGCACAGAGATCCCTGCTTCTTTCAAGAGTCTTTTCACTTCGTGTTCCAAAAAGACCATCTTACCTTTATTTTTTTCGATAAAGTCCTTTAGCATGGTGATGGGTTTAAAAGTGCTTTTAATCCCCGTACAGCTCTTTCCGGTGACGGATAGACGGGTATTCCGATTTTTTCCAGAAGAAGGGTTAATTTTCTGGATATACTATCGTAGGCGATATGGGAAACGATGGGCTTAGGTGTACTTATTTTAAAGTCTTTTAACAGGTCTATAAACCTTTCTGTAATTCCAGTAACCCCTGTTAGGGAAATAACTACAAAACCATCATAATCCTCTTTGAGTTCATGGAGTGCGGTCAGATAGTCTTCATCTCGGGCATGGGCGGTGAGATCTAGGGGATTGTTGAGTACGCAGAAAGAAGGAAATAAGGGTTTAAGGATTTTTAAGCTCTTCTCTGGTAAGGGAGTTACCTCTAGCTTCTGCCGCATACACTCATCTGCCGCCAGTACTCCAGAACCGCCTCCATTGGTGAGAATAAGAACACGCTGACCTGGAGAAGGTTTTTGATAGGAAATGGCTTTGGCTGCGTCCATCAGTTCGTCAAAATCTTCCACTTCCTTTATGTGGAATTGTCTCAAAATGGAATGAAATACTTCGTATCGTCCTGCAAGTCTTCCCGTATGGGAGTAGGCTGCGACCTGGCCTCTTGAACTTTTTCCTGATTTGAGGATTAACAAAGGTTTCTTTTCGGATAATAGGCGGGCTCGATCTATAAATTTTCTTCCCTCTCTTACCGATTCTATATAAGAGATCACAACCCTTGTCTCATCATTATTGGCAAGGTATTCATAGATATCTGATTCATCAATATCCACTGCATTACCGTAATGGATAGCCCTGGATAAACCTATATTCGCCTTTCGGATCGCTCCAAAGAGACAACTTAAAATCGCACCACTCTGAGAAACTACGGCTATATTCCCTTTTTTAGGCCTTTTTAATCTTTCATAGGAAAGGAACAAGGTATCCAACCTCTGGTAGGGGTTGTAGATACCAATACAGTTAGGGCCGAGGATTCGAATGTTGAGTTCTCTGGCTATATGCAAGATCTCATCCTGACGATCTTTCTCCCCGATTTCTGCAAAGCCAGAGCTTATAATAATAACACATTTCGCCTTGTCCTTATGGGCCTTCAAAATCTCAGGTACCTCGAGTGCTGGCCTTATGATAATAGAAAGATCAACCGATTCAGGCAACTCTTCCACAGATGGATAAGCTTTCAGGCCCATCAGGTGGGTATAGTTTGGATTAACCGGATAAACTTTACCTTTGAATCGAAGCAGATTTTTCAGTATAATCCCACCGAATTTTGCCTCTGTATGGGCTGCTCCAATAAGGGAAATGGATTTTGGGTTAAAAAGAGATTCCAGGGGGTTCATGCGCTTGCTATAAATAACAATGTTGGATCTTCAAGATAACGGATTATCTTTGTCAAAAACCTTGCTGCTTCAGCTCCATCGGTTATTCGATGATCAAACGTCAAGGAAAGGGGTAGAATTTTCCGAATTACAATCTCTCCCCCCTTTACCCATGGTTTCTCGGAGATCTTCCCGGTACCCAGAATAGCTACATCAGGGTAATTAATAATAGGGGTTGCAAAGGTTCCGCCTAAATTTCCATAGTTCGTTATGGTAAAAGTGCTGCCTCGCATTTCTTCCAGCCTGATCTTTCTCTGCCTGGCTTTCTCACCCAGATTATGGATCTCTTCAGCCAGCATTAAGATCGTCTTTTTATCTACCTCTTTGATCACAGGAACCATTAATCCGTCTGGAGTATCTACGGCAATACCTATATGGTAATATTTTTTGAGGATAATCTTTCCTTCTTCTTCATCTATGGAGGCATTAAAAAGAGGATGTTCTATCAAGGCATGTTGTACAGCTTTTATAAAAAAGGGTAAAAAGGTTAAATGAATACCTTTTTTAAGAAGAACCTCCTTTTCCTTTTCCCTAAGATTCCACAAATCGGTTACATCGGCTTCGTCCATGCTGGTTACATAAGCAGTTGTTCCCTTAGATTTTAGAAGGTTTTTGATCAAGGTTTTTCTTATCCCTTTAATTGGCCTTACTTCCACAGGCCCATAGAGGTCTGTGACCATTTTTTTAGCCTTTTCGGAGGCCTGGATCACATCTTCTCTCGTAATACTTCCCCCAGGACCAGAACCCTGAAGGGTTTCTAGGTTGACGCCTAATTCTTTAGCCAGGGCCCTGACGGCTGGAACGGCGAGGACTTCCTTTTCTCCTTCTGGAAGTACCCCTACCACGGAAACAGATTCTTCAACAGCTTCTATAACCTCATCTTCTCTCCCAAGGATCATCAAAACCTCCCCAACCCGGACGACCTCACCTTCTTTTCTACTGAGTTTCAAAACTTTTCCTGCTTTAGGCGATGGAACTTCCACAACTGCTTTATCCGTTTCGATTTCCAAAACAGGCTGGTGCTCTTTAACAAAATCCCCTTCTTTGACCAGCCACCCTCGGATCTCACCTTCTGTGATTCCTTCTCCTAAGTCCGGTAACGCAAATTCAAAAGCCATTCTCCACACTCCTTTAATATTTTATGATGTCTTCCATGGCCTTTCTAATCCGTTGTACGGTGGGCAAGTAGAAATCTTCTAACTTAGGCAAAGGCATGACCACATCATAACCGGTAACCCGTAGAATGGGAGCTTTTAGATAAAGCATAGCTTCCTCGGCCAAAGTTGCCGATAGTTCTGCACCAAACCCACAAGTTTTAGGAGCTTCGTGTACGATGATGACTCTTCCGGTCTTTCTGGCTGATTTAAATAGAGTTTCTTCATCAAAGGGATGAAGCGTCATTAAATCGATCACTTCAACATCATCATAACCTTCTACAGCCTGTAAAACCTTATGAAGCATGCTTCCCCATGCAACCAAGGTGATATTTTTACCTTCCCGAACAATCCTTGCCTTTCCAAGGGGGAAGGTATAGTCCCCTTCCGGAACCTCCTCTTTTATAAGACGATAAAGTCGGGTGGCTTCCAGGAACAGAACAGGATCTGGATCTCGTATCGAAGAAACCAATAACCCCTTTGCATGGTAAGGGGTTGAAGGTACTACCACCTTTATTCCCGGCATATGGCAAAAGAGGGCTTCCGGGCTCTCTTCATGGAGTTCCGGAGCCTTGATACCTCCTCCATAGGGGGTTCGAATAACTAAGGGGCAGGTATATCTTCCTCTCGAACGAGAACGGATACGTGAGGCATGTGAGAAAATCTGATCTAAGGCCGGATAGGTGAATCCTACGAACTGGATCTCTGCAACAGGTTTTAATCCATAAGCGGCCATACCAATGGATATTCCCAGAATACCGGATTCTGCAAGAGGCGTATCTATCACCCGTTCCGAGCCGAATTGTTCCCAAAGTCCTTCGGTAACACGGAATACGCCGCCATTTTTTCCAACATCCTCGCCCAATATCACCACATCTGGATCCCGCATCATTTCCTCTTTTAAAGCCAGATTTATGGCTTGAACCATATTTAACTGCGGCATATCAGAAATCCTCCATTTGCTTGAGTTGTCGGAACGTAGGCTTCGCGTAAGTGTAGGTGAACATATCCTCAGGATGGGGGGGTTCTACGGATTCTGCAACCCTTACGGCTTCATCGATGATCTGCCTGGATCTCTCTTCGATCTCTTTCTGGTAAGGCTCCGTCCAGAGTCCTTTTCTCTCCATGAATAATTTCAACCTCAAAATAGGGTCTTTAAGTTTCCACATTTCAACTTCTTCTTTAGATCGATACCTTGTGGCATCGTCTGCCGTGGTATGACTCGACATTCGGTAGGTAACACATTCGATAAAGACGGGACCTTCACCGCGTCTGGCTTTCTCTATCGCGTCTTTTGTCCCTTTATAAACTGCAAAGATATCATTTCCGTCCAGTTGGATGCCTTCAAAACCGTAGGCATAAGCTTTCTGAGCCAGGGTTTTGGCAGCAGTTTGTCGTTCCCTGGGCAAGGATATCGCCCAGTGGTTATTCTGACAGATAAAAACAACCGGTAGTTTGAAGACCCCAGCCATATTAAAAGCCTCGTGAAAATCACCCTCGGAAGTAGCTCCATCTCCAAAGTAAGTTATCACAACTATGGGATCTCGCTTATATTTTGCAGCCATAGCAGCTCCTGCGGCATGGAGCATCTGAGTTCCTATGGGAACACAAATAGGAAAGATGTTTAGATCCTCGGGCGCCTTAAGGCCTCTTTCATCCCCCGCCCAGTACTGATAGAGCTGATGAATAGGATAACCTAACGTCATGTAAACCCCCATTTCCCGAAAGGACGGAAATATCCAGTCGGATTTCTGGATAGTGAAAGCACTCCCCACTTGAGTCGCTTCCTGCCCCAAAATAGATGCGTAGGTACCCAATCTCCCTTCCCTCTGAAGATCTATGGCACGCTGGTCAAAGGTCCTGGAAAGAATCATTAGTTCATACATCTTCTTTATCTCATCGGCAGATAAGGAAGGCATTAGAGACTCATCAACCTCACCTTTCGGATCCAGGATCTCCAGGCGGCGGATTTCAAAAGATTCTAAAATTTTTTCTGGCATGGAATTTCCCCTCTGAGTTTATCAACTTCGTCTTAACTCCTCATTACGGAAGTAACGCAATTAATATACCAAGCTTTAAAGCCTACAAACAATTTATCCCGGCTGTTTCTGTACGATCCCCATGCTAGTTACCTTGTAAAGTTAATCCTGGATAAGCTAAACATTCCCTGTTTGTACTAAACCCCTTCGATAAACTCAAGAGAGGACTTGATAAGCAGAGGAATATTCGTCCCCTAAAAGCCTGTTCCAAGCTTATCGAAGAGCTCAAAGTGAACAGAGGAGAGGTCAGGTAGATGGGCCTCAGTCTTTCTGATATCTTATTGTCCTAAAATCCTACAATAATGGCAAAAGATCTTTGTTTACAAACGTATTCGTGGTTGTCAGGAATTAAGACAAATTACAGAAAAGTTAACTTTTAAAAACTCTTCGTTAGTAAGAAACAAAGGACCTTCAAATCAAGGAAAGAAAATTGCAGAAGGTATTTCTAAAACAATGACATTGGAGTATATCTGAAAAGTATTTAATAAGTCGATGTAAATCTTGTCCGCTCCGGATAAGATAGACTTTTCATACTTGAAACTAAATACTCTCTATGGAAAGAGGTCGTACTTTTCAGACATATTTAATATCAATTCTGATAGAATATGCCGCATAGCCCCTTGAGGGGTGACTGATCGGTCACCCCTCCTTATTTTGAATACGACATTCTCCATCAGATTTGGTATTATATAACCAAGAGGTAAATTATGTTTCGGAACAATTTTGAGCATCTGGTTTATATTCCTATAAATTCTGTTGGACTCGAAGGTATGCTAGATATCCCTGCCGGGGCACAAGCTATAGTGGTATTTGCCCATGGTAGCGGCAGTAGCCGACATAGTCCCAGAAACAATTTTGTCGCCAAAGTATTGCGAGCAGAAGGGCTGGGTACTCTACTGATTGATCTACTAACTGAAAAAGAAGATGTGACCTACGAAACACGGTTTGATATTAGCTTGCTGGCTAAGAGGCTGGAAATTATTACCCACTGGTTAAAGGAGCAGTCACAAATAAAAGATCTTGCTATAGGCTACTTTGGAGCCAGTACAGGGGCTGCGGCGGCTCTCCAAGCAGCTGCTAGTCTAGGCCCCATAATTGGGGCTGTAGTATCACGGGGAGGTCGTCCTGATCTTGTAATTCCCATACTTGATCGGGTTCAAGCGCCTACCTTGTTGATCGTTGGAGGTTGCGATGACCTTGTCATTGAGCTCAATCAGAAAGCTTATGAGTACCTGAGAACGGAAAAACAATTAGTCATTATACCTGGTGCTACGCATTTGTTTGAAGAACCAGGTGCCCTGGAGGAGGTAGCTCGCCTGGCGGCTCAATGGTTTAAGCAACATCTCTTGAAATAGCTAGCAGCGGATTCATGGATACATCTTATATTATTCACCATTTCTATTGCTTTTCAGGCACGTTTTATCTCCACTTGCATTATTACGCATAACCTAACAGGACCTTTCCCCGACGTGGGAAGGAAATCAGGGGTCAGGTCCCTTTTTGAAATATAGCCAGATATTAATAAACCCCATCTATAGATGGAAGGATAGGGTATTCGACAGGTTTAAGAGAGCTGTAATGGCTTCCATTTCTACCTGAACAACCCTATCAACTGTTCCCGGTTCAAATAAAGGTACATAATTCCCATGACAATATAAGCTGAGGTAGCCAGAATCATAAGAATTCGTGTAATAGGATGAGGTTTAATCCATTGAGGGAAAACTCTCGGTAACATCACATAATTAAGGTAGACAAGTCCAGGACAGAAGAGACCCATAGCCAGAAATGAAGCAACTCCTCGAATCGTGATCAAGACGCCAGGTTGTGCCATAACCATGGTGGTCATCGTTATTACACTGAAGATACCCAGAAAGATGTAATACCAGGTACGAAAATGAAGCTTTTGAGCTCCCGGGATGTTGGCGTAGAAAAAATCGGCTTGAACACGAGAAAAACCATCTGTATTCTGTAGCCAGGCATCGCAAAGGAAGGCTGCAGCAACAATAAGGAACAGGGCTTTACCGATGGGACCCCAGGCTACCTCAAAGAACGCCGACTGAACTACTGCAATTTCCCAACCCTTCGGGACTTTACCCTCCGGTAACAAGAGAGCAAAAGCGAGCCAACACATAATAATAGTGGTCAGGAGATTTAAGAAGACCCCAATGAAATTTTCAAAACTAAAATAATGAACCCAGCCTTTATAATTTCGTTTATTTTCCTCTGTGTCGGCAAAAACATACCCCGTTGCAGGAATCGTTTCAGCTTCCCCGGTTATAGGCGAGGTAACACGTCCAATAAGTTTTCCCATTCCGATTCCTTTATCCCGCATCCAGTAGCCGATAAACAACTGACCGAAACCACCAGCGCCTGCATAGGCAATGCTCGTAACCAAGACATTCAGATCCTTGGGATCCCAGTTTGGCAAGCTACTGGGCATTGTAAAATGGGGAATCAGAGCTGCGAAGAAATCCCAGGTTACAGCAAGGACCTTTTGTTGAAATAGGGCAAAAACAATACCGGTCATTGTAATAACTACAACAACCATCGAGATTTTCTCAATCACATTATAGACCACTCGACCCAAGACCATTGCAAGGATATAGATACTGATGGTTAAATAACCCCAAAATAAAGACTGACCCCGAGCTGTCCAACCTGCTGGAAATCCTGTCAAAGCCGCCAGAGCAGTGCCCCCGGCGGTTGCATAGGCACCCAGCCACGCATTCTCAATAAAGATCCCGACCCACATAATCCAGGCATACAGGCGACTTATTCTCGTAAAACCTGTCATCGGAGTCTCCCCCGTTGCAACGGTATATCTACAGATTTCTAGATTAACCCAGTATTGAAGTAAGGAGGCCGGGATCAGGAGACCCAAAAAAGCAGCTCCATACTTAGCGGTTAAGTAGGGCCACCAGATAAGTTCCCCAGAACCTTGAGCCAAAGCCGCCCATAAAATGCCTGGTCCGATATAAGCAAAAATCCCTTTAAATGGGGGGATTTTTTCCATCTTCAAAGGAGGAAGGGTTCCCAAGGGAACTTCCTTAATTTCTTTTGGAGAAGAGGGGGTTGTAGAGTTATTTTCTGCCATGGCTACACTCCTTTAATATAAATCCTAAGTTTTAGGACTTAATCAATCTGTCAAAGAGAAGACATAATATACCCAGAACAATCCTGCGTGATCGTCCCTTTTGAAATAAACCCATGCTCCGATAGCTTTAAAATCAGAATTTTAGGGCTCACTGCGCGGACGATGGAGTAATACCGGTATAGAAGTTCCCCGTAATACTTTATCAGCTACACTCCCTATAAGAAGTCGAGTTAAACCACCTCGACCGTGTGTTTCCATAGCTATCAAATCTATTCCCTGCCTGCTTGCTTCTTCAAGAATAGCTGTTGCTGGATGCCGATCGATAATGACTCTTGTCTGAACTTGAAGGGACCACACTCGTAACCGTTCGGCCACACTATCCAGGTATTTTTGGGCTTCAGTCTGGATATGTTCCCGCAATATCTGGTTTAGTCGAATGATTTCTTCATTGATTGAATAACCAACCTGCACCACTGGTTCCACAACCTGTAAGAGTGTATAGTCGGCCTCCATCAGTTTACCAAGTCCTACCACATGTTCCAGTATTTGTTCCGAAAAAGCTGACCCATCAAGAGGAATCAGTATGTGCTGAAAGATCTCTTCACGGGTGAGGTCTGGCGTTTCTTCTGTCTTTTCCCGTACAGGCACCAGTAAAATAGGTTTTACTGATTGGCGTATCAGCTTATCCGTGACACTACCAAGCCAGAAACGAGCCAGTGGGCCATGCCCATGAGTCGCCATCACCACCAGGTTTACACCTGTATTTACAATATGGTCATGGAGTATTTCGTCAACTTTTCCAATCCTCCCACTTAGTACTTCCGCTGTGACAGAAACCTCTGGACCTAATGCTAGTTTTTTTATCACATTATTCAGGTAGTTATGTTCATGCTCCCTGACTTGAGTTTCCAGGGTTTCATCGAAAATGAGTACCCCATCAGCATACCGGGCGGGGGTGGGTACGTGTACCAACACCAACTGAAGTTTTGCTCCTGCCCCTATCCTGCTTACAATACCCCGTGCTATCGGTAAGGCTTGTTCCGCCAACGTCGATCCATCAAGTGGTACAAGAATTGATCGATACATGATGAGTCATGAAACGATAAATCATGAGTCAGGAATCAGTTTATATTCACAGCTTATGATTCATCATTTGTATGAGTTTTAGAAATGGATCCTTTAGGCTTTTTATCTGACTTTTTTTCTCGAACCTTAGATTTTCTTCCTGGAGTGTGGTTTCCTCCGGTTTTATCTTCTTTCTGCTCTGAGTCCCATTCCTCTTGCATTTTCTTGGTCTCAGCTTCATAGCCAGGAATTATTTCTCGTTCTTCCTCTATAGTTTGATCAGCTAGGAGTTCTTCTTCTTCCTCCAGCCGTTCCAATTCGGAAGGTGCTTTTATAATCCTGAACATTTCCTTCATCTCGGCTTCTTCGTCGTTGATCTCTCCCACCGCAATCCTTAGGTCCTTAGCTCCGGTAAATTCCTCCGGCTCTTCCATATCAAATCCCGGAATAACCCCTTCCTGCAACTCTTCACTTTCCCGTACATCGGCAACCCCCATAAAACCTTGCTCTGAGAAGTCTTCCACGATAATCCTATCTCGGATTTTCTCAAAGAGGTCCTCGTCAATCCCTTCTACCCGATAAAGTTCTTCAATACTGTTATAAGGACGGCCAGATTTAACTGCCCAGACTAACTCTTCAGTTTTAAATACACTTAGAAGCTCTTTATCGTCCGCGGTATTGATATTGACCTTATAATTAACCTCCATAAAATCACTTCCTTTCTTGGTAAGAATTTTTACTTTTACTCCTCATCTCGGAGTCCTTAATTCCAATCTTTTTCTAAGGCAATCCATATACCAGGTCTTTAAAATCGAAGATTGAGAGTCGAAAATAAGAAATTAGAAACCTGTTACCGGTTATTTGCGATTTATGCGTTAGATATTGTTCGTCTTAAAATCTTACAATAAAGTTAAAAACCTTTTTTATATAAGACATATCAAAGGATGTCAGAAATTAAGACAAAAGACAAATTCCCCCATTACTTTATGGTTCAGACTAAATTTACTTGATCTTATTTATCAAAGAAGATTAAATCTATCAAAGAAACGTTTCTTCTAACCAAGAAAATCAGTCTGATAGGTTCTACCTCGTAGAGGTGGTATATTAATTGCGAAGTATATTAAAATTTGAGTACTCCATTTTGTTTAGGAATCTAATATTACCTGATGATAGGTAGAAAGAAGTTTAGTTATTTCCGACTAAACTCATTTCTACTTTTTCAAAATCAACCCAACCTATGAAAATAAAAATCTTAATCAATTCTCTAGTCCTATTCTTAATAGGACTTTTTATAGTAACCGATTCCATCCTGGCCGCTAACTATAGCTGGATACCTGCTCCTCAAGGGACTAACTGTGATACAACCTGTACGAGGCAGGGGATGGATCCTGTATACGCAGGAGCTGAAGGAAGTAAATCAGGTGCTACGGCTCAGTTATTTGTCTGTGGCGTCTCTACGGCAGCAAAAAGGGGAAGACGAAAGTACTCTTCGGGCTATGTTCCCGGGAAGAATGTCACCGATACTTTTAACTGTTTAGTCCCTTTTAATGGAAAAGAATATGCTCAAAGGAATTTTGTTTGTTTGTGTGTTCCGAAGTAATTTAATTCGTTTGAGCCAGAGGCTTTTCATTCTGGATAGTATTCCTAAGGATCAGGAAGGTTTCTACAGGGAAATACCGTATAACCGCAAGGACAACTTTGTACGATTTTTCTATAGAATCTAGAGCAACCCGGTGGGTTGCTCTAATATAACATCCTCATACAGATGGAATTGAGATTACAAGCCTGGTATCAAAATCTGGTTTCCCCTTTTTATTCCTCTACCTCCCCTTCTAAGGGAGAAGAATAGAGAGAAAAATACTTTGAGGTTTTCTCATTGACTAACAATTTGTGCCAGTTTTAAGCCTGTGGAGAGCCATTTCAATAGCTGTAAGTAATTCGGTATCCTTAGTTGGCTTAGAAATATATCCAAAAGCTTGGGAGGCTTTTATACGTCGGATCGTAGAGGAGTCTTCAAGGGAAGTTATGTAAATTATTGGAATATTAAAACGGGCATAGATGTGCTCGGCTGCCTCTATGCCGTCCATCTTTCCTTCTAAGGTAATATCCATCAATACTAAATCTGGATGGGTTTCTATGGCTTTTTCAATGGCCTCCTCTCCAGATGGAACTATTCCAACAACTTCATAATTTGCTCTGGATAGCATACTCCCCAGATACCTTGCTATGATAGCGTTATCCTCGACTATCAGAATTCGTGCGTTGGTCATAATCTTAATTCATCTGACTTGTAGGGGTGGTGATATTGTTTTTTCCCTCTATTTATCAGTAAATAGCAAGTAATATACCAAATCTCCAAAATGGAAAGCTGAGGTTAGAAAGAGAGCAGTTCCACACCATTGCCCTGTTTCAAGGCTATTACAGCTTTCTCTTCTGAGAGGCTAAACCTTACTTGAAGGAGGTTCCTTACATCAGGAATCTTTCCACAAGAAAAAAGGATTTGTGCTTTGTTTGTTTAAAGCGTTTAGAGCCAATCCTGCATTTTGGAAGGAGGTAGGTTATTGCAGCCCCACGAGGGCTTCAGAACCCTGCTATATTTCTAACAAAGAAAGGGAGTATAAGGGAAGAGAAACTTCCCTCGAGGCTTTAAATTATCCATCTAAAAAGAAGTCAAAGTTCCTTTGTGATTTTTGCTCTCGGAAATAAACCCTTTTATAAAAGGCCGTTTAAAACAGAGCCGTATAGTTCTTTGTGATTAAAAAGAAGGCAACCATTATCACAAATACAGCAAAGCCTTTTCTTAAATAGGTTGGAGAGGTTCTATGGGAAAGAACAGTTCCCAGGAGGGTGCCCATTGCAGCAAGCAAGGTTACCAGAAAAGTCAGGTAAAAGTCGAAGCCCCCATAAGAGAGATGTCCGAACAATCCGGCAACACAGTTGATGCTAATAACCATCAGAGATGTGCCTATGGCATGCCTCATTGAAAGTCCACCAAACAGCATCAGGGCCGGTACAATAAGAAAACCCCCACCTACGCCGAGGAAACCTGTTAGAAATCCAACACCTGAACCTGTAACTACAGCCTTTAAAGCACTTTTATTTTTGTTGTTTGTTTCCCCTTCACCGGTCTGTTTTCTAGTTAGCATGAGTATTGCGATAAGAAGCATAAGCCCCGCGAATGAGAGGAGTAAAACGGCCGGAGAGAGAAAATGTGTCAGGTGGGATCCGAAGTAAGCGCTCAGTATTCCTGACCCACCAAAGAAGGTTCCAGTTTTTAGATCCACGGTACCTCGCCGATAGTGAAACATGGCTCCAATAAGGCTAGTTGATCCAACAACCGCAAGGGACATTCCAACCGCTTGATGGGCTTCAACACCCAGGACATAAACGAGAACAGGTACCGTGATAATCGAGCCACCTCCTCCAATCAATCCGAGAGAGAACCCAATAGCTGCGCTCAGTATCAGCCCCAGAATAAAATAACTTTCCACGTCTAGTTTATCCTCTCCTGCTCAATCAGGCGCCCCCTCACCCCCTCGCTCCCCCTCTCCTGTGTCTTATCTTTACCCACATTTTTCGATTTGGGAGGATGGGCTCAAAACGGTTAGTAGGTCAACCGTCCCGGTTGACCCACCTTGCAAAAAGAGGGAGCTTGCCCTCACGAAGGAGATTCAATGCATTTCGCTACTCAACCAGCAAGATAGCTAAACCAGTTATTAATCCCCTGAAATGAAAA